>DATIEW010000691.1:0-12921 GCA_035455585.1 Vicinamibacterales bacterium
GCCGGCGAGCTCTCGCGACATTTTCCGGTGTCGAAGCCCACGATGTCCGCACACTTTGCGGTTCTGCAGGATGCCGGGCTCGTCGAGACGGAAAAGAACGGCCGGGTCGTACTGTACCGCCTCCGGATCTCGGTGCTCGAAGACGCGCTCCTGGGATTCGCGGAAGCCGTCGGGATGGGCGGCGTCGGGCGGGCGGCCGCTCGCCGTCGACGCGCGAGGCCCGCCGTACTGCGGCGCCACGAGATCTGAGGCAGGCCATGAAAAAGGTGAAGTTCTATCACTCGGTGATCTGCCCGCGTTGTCAGGCGTCGAAGCTGCTGCTTGCCCGGGTGCTTCGTCAGCGTCCGGGCGTCGAGATCACGCGCATCGAGCTGTTCACGAACAGGGCCCATGCGCGAAAGGATGGCGTGACGTCCATTCCTGCGCTGGTGGCCGAGAACGGCCGAGTCCTGTCGGGCGTGATCCTGACGCCCGGGCGGATCCGCCAGTTCCTCGACGCGCTCGACGCCTGACGCCGACGTCGGCCCCTCCACCGACAATGTCGTCGGCAACGACTTCAGCACCTCGCGGGGGCGCTGTGGATCGACCGAACGCGCCCTGGCGTACTCGTCCGAAACCTGCCATATCGTCGCCTCGACTTCAGCGCAGACCCAGTTGGTCGCGGCCACCGGCGCGTCCTCGGGAAGCCATACGTCGACGGCTACAGGGTGATTCGGGTCCCGCAGCCTGTGGTAGAGCGCCGGTATCGCCTGGCGCTCACGAGGGCGGAACAGGACGTGATCGCGGCCGCGAGGGCCTCCGCCTTCGCCCGGTCCGCCCCCCATCTCGTAAGACGAGTGCCTCGAATCCGCAGCTCATTGCTGAGTTGCGGCTATGACTCGGAAATGTTGGCTTGACACCGTACCACGATACAGGGTTGATACTCGACGCAGGCACGAGATGAGCGAACCAGCGAAGTCGCTACACGGGCTGGGGTCAGCGTCCAGACGATGAGGTACCCCTAGCGGATCGACGCGGGCTGACGGGCCGGGTCGTGTTGAGCGAGGCTTGGCATGTATCAAAGTATAGGCTTCGTACCGTGCGTGGTGTTTATCGGCGCGCTTGGCACGGCCGGCGCCGCAGGCGCCCAATCGGCACTGATGTGCAGCATGCCGGGATCGTACGATTCAGCCGCGATGGACGGTACCCCTCGGATCATTTCCCGGTGATAGCGCGGATCGTGCTGCCCGACTGATCGCGTCTCTGCACGGATCTGGCTGCTCTCCGCCCGGGTTGCCCGCGCGAATTTGACTTCACCATGCACCTATGCATAATGCACTCATGCCCTTCAAGCCGGCCGATGCCCTCCTCCCGTTGACGCCGATCTCGTTTGAAATCCTGCTGGCTCTGCTCGCCGGGCAGCTGCACGGTTACGCGATCCTGCAGGCGGTCGAATCGCGACTGGAGGGCAGGCTGCCGCTGCGGACCGGCACGATGTATCGCGCGCTCGCGCGGCTGATGGACGAAGGGCTGATCGAACGTTCCGGTACCAGCCACGATGCCGATCCGCGGCGGCGGCACTACCGGATCACGGCGCTCGGCCGCGAAACCGCACGCGCCGAGGCCCGCCGCCTCGCCGACCAGGTCGACGCCGCCCGCGCGCACCGCCTGCTGCCGGAGTCGCGGCGGTGAAACGCCATCGCCTTGCCGCCGCGCTGCATCGTCTGGCGCTGCGCGCGTATCCGGCCGGGTTCCGCCGGCAGTTCGGCGCCGATCTGGACGGCATCTTCTTTGCGCGGCTGAACGACGCGCACGGCGTGGCACGGCGCGTCGGACTCATCCAGTTCCTGCTCCTGGACGCGGTGTGCTCCGGCCTGGCCGAGCGGCTGCGCCGCCGTCACGAGCGATGGGCCTGGCCCCGGCACGTGGGCCAGACCGCGGCTCCATCGAGGACTCAGACCATGACCATCGATTCGTTTCTCGCCGACGTGAAGCTCGCCTTCCGCCAGTTCGCGCGCGCCCCGCTGTTCGCGGTGCTGACGGTGGCGACGCTGGCGCTGGGCATCGGCGTCAACAGCGCGATGTTCGGGGTGGTGCAGGCCGTGCTGCTGCGGCCGCTGCCCTACGACGATGCCGGCGCACTGGTTCAGATCTGGAGCGACAACACGCGCAACAGCGAACCCGACAACCCGGTCTCGCCCGGCAACTATGAGGCCTTCAAGGCGGCGCCGTCGCTGGCCGATGTCGAGGGGATGTATTCGTTTCTCACGACCGCACAGGTGCGGATCGGCGCCGAGGCGGAGTCGATTCTCGTGTCGCAGGTGACGGCGGGCATGTTCACGCTGCTCGGCCGCGCACCTGTCATCGGCCGCACGTTCGACGCTCCAGGCGCCGAGGACGGCGCGATTCTGACGCACCAGTTCTGGCAACGCCGGCTCGGTGGCGACCCGAACGTCGTCGGCCAGACGCTGACGCTCTCGAACGGCACCCCGATCCCGATTCTCGGCGTCATGCCGGAGGACTTCACGTTCCCCTACGGTTCGATGCTTGCCGCGGCGGGCTTCACGCGCAGTCAACGCGTCGACGTCTGGTGGCCGATCTCGCGCACGCGCGATTCGAGGCTGGTGAACGCCGCGGGCGAGCCGAATCGCGGCATCCACTACTTCGCGGTCATCGGACGGCTCGCCCCCGGCGCGACGATCGATCGTGCCCGGGCCGATCTCACGGCCATCGCCCGACAGCGCGAAGCCGACTATCCCGACACCAACGCCGGCTGGGGTGTCACGGTGCGCCCGCTGCACGAGCAGACGGTCGGCCAGCTGCGACCGGCGCTGCTCCTGTTGATGTTCGGTGTCGGGGTCGTGCTTCTCATCACCTGCATCAACATCGCGAACGTGCTGCTCGCGCGTGCGGCCGGCCGCGGCCGCGACCTGTCGATCCGCTCTGCCCTCGGCGCATCGGGCGCACGACTGATGCAGCAGACCCTGATCGAGAGCCTGCTGCTCTCGGTGGCTGGGGGCGTCGCCGCGCTCGGCGTGCTGGTCGTGGCGACGCGCGCGATCCTCGCCGCCGCGCCCGCGGACCTGCCGCGCCTCGGCGAGGTCTCGCCCGGCACCCCGGTCATCCTGTTCGCGCTCGCTCTCGCGGTCCTCACCGGCATCGTCGTCGGTCTGCTGCCGGCGATCACCGCCGCCCGTTCGAAGGCGCAGGACTCGCTGCGTGACGGCACGCGCAGCACCGCGTCGGTCACCCGGCGCCGGGCGCGGTCGACGCTGATCGTGGCCGAAGTCGCTCTCGCGATGGCGCTCACGGTCGGCGCCGGCCTGCTGCTCAGGAGCTTTGTGTCGGTGCTGGGGGTGGACCCGGGCTTCCGCGCCGAGCAGCTGCTGACGCTGCAGATGAGCGTGCCGGCGCGCTACACGACGCTCGAAGCGAGCCTCGGTTTCTACGACGAGCTCGAGGCCCGGCTCGAGGCGCTGCCCGGCGTGCTCGAAGTCGGTGGCACGACGCGCCTGCCGCTCGGCAGCACGAACGTGACGACTTCTCTCGATGTGGAAGGGCGCGGCACTCCGCGTGCCGAGCAGCCCGAGATCGAGATGCGCCGGGCGGTCTTCGACTACTTCGCCGCCATGGAGATCCCGGTGCTGCGCGGCCGTGTCTTCACCCGAGCCGACGACGCCCAGGCGCCGGCCGTCGTGGTGATCAACGACGCCCTGGCCAGGCGGGTGTTCCCCGGCGAAGATCCGCTCGGTCGACGCGTCCGCTTCAGTCCGACACAGCCGTGGATGCCAATCATCGGCGTCGTCGGCAACGTGCGTCACGCCAGCCTGGAGGAGACGCCGCGTCCGGAGCTCTACATCACCTACCGGCAGGGGCCGCCTTCGGCGCCGTATCTGGTCATCCGCGCGCGCGACGACGCCGCGGCGCTGACGGCGTCGGTGCGACAGGCGGTCAGGGAGCTGGGCGCAGACCGGCCGCGCGACATCCGGACGATGGAGGCGGTGCGCAGCAACTCCGTGGCGGAGCGGCGCTTCGTGCTGCTGCTGGTCGGCTTGTTCGGCGTACTGGCGCTCGGTCTCGCCGCGCTCGGCGTCTTCGGCGTCATCACGCTGATCGCCGCCGAGCGCACGACCGAGGTGGGGATCCGGATGGCGCTCGGCGCCACGCCGCCCGACGTTCTCAGAATGATGCTCGGACAGGCGGTCCGACTCACCGGCGCCGGCGTGCTGATCGGCGCCGTCGCGGCGTTCGCGCTGACGCCGCTCCTCGAGGCACAGCTGTTCGGCGTGAGCGCCCAGGATCCCCTGACGTTCGTCGTCGTCGCCTCAGGGCTGCTGCTGACCGCGACGGCCGCGGCGTACCTGCCGGCTCGCCGAGCCATGCGCGTGGACCCCGTGAATGCACTGAGGGCATGACGACGGCTACGGCAGGAGCTTGCCCGGATTCATGATCCCCAGCGGGTCGAGCGCCTGCTTGATCGTGCGCATCACGTCGAGGCCTTCGCCGTGCTCACGGGAGAGATACTTGCGCTTGCCGAGACCGACGCCGTGCTCGCCCGAGCAGATGCCGCCGAGGGCGAGCGTGCGGTCGACGAGCCGCTCCGACAGCCGCTCGGCCTCGGTGATGTCGGCGGGATCATCCGGATCGACCGGAAAGACGATGTGAAAGTTGCCGTCGCCGACGTGGCCGACCAGCGCGCCGACGAGATGCGAGGCGGCGATGTCGCGCTTGGTTTCGACGATGCATTCGGCGAGACGTGAGATCGGCACGCACGCATCGGTCGTCAGGCTGCGTGAGCCCGGGCGCAGGGCCAGCGCCGCGTGCCGGGCGTCGCGATCGCAGTCGGAGAAGACCGCCACGGAGGGGATTCCCATCTCGCGGCACGCGCGGATCACACGGACGGCGATTTCGCCGCGGTTGGCGATGAGGATTTTCATCAGGTCGCTGGGTCAGGGCAGGGCTCAGGACCCGTCCGTGACCAACCGCGCCAGGGGACGGACCTGCCGGACCGGCACATAGGTTCGCGGCCGGCTCGGGCATTCGCCTTCCAGATTCTACCGCTGAATCGACGCCGGGGGAGGGTCCGTTGCCGCGTCGAGGGCGACCTTGCCAATTCGTGACGTCAGGATGGCGCGTCCGTCACCCGCGCACTGCAGGTCAGGGCTTCCTCGAGATCGTACTGAGCGGGGCCGAGTCTCAGTCGATCTCGGACTCGCTGACCAGTCTCTTATACGTCCGTCGGGCGTGCTCGTAATCGGCCTTCGCCTGCTCCAGCTCGTCGCGCCGGATGAATCGCTCCTTCTGCGACCAGCACTGGTCGACGCCTTTGAGACACCATTCGGCGCTCCTTCGCGACGCCCGCACCGGCGCGCCCGCAACCAGCACCCAGACGGGATTCGTGTGCGACGACGGCAGGATGCGCACCGCCAGCCAGCTGCTGCGCTCGATTGTTGTCTCGAACGTCAGATCGCGCAGCGCGCCATCGGCGACGAGATTCTGTTTGGCGACGGGGTACCCGTTGACGACGAGCTCCACGGCCACTTCGCGTGTGTCCCCGATACGGGCGCGCTCGACATCCCAGTACGGTTGTTCCTGGTAGCGCCGCCTCCCGCGCTCGGGATTGGGCTTCTCATTCAGAAATGCGGCCGCGCGGACGTACACCTTCACACGCCCCGCAGCAGTAAGCCCCAGCTCGCTCCCGTTCTCGCCCATTCGTGCGTCGTTGACGGCGAAGTCCAGAAGATGGCTTCGACCGTCGCCGACATAGTTTCTGCCGCGGTGGATTCCCTCACACCAATCCTCATAAACCAGCCTGCCATCGAGCTTGACGTACGAACGCCCCAGCCCCACCTTTTCGCCATAGACACACGGGAAATCCGTCTCGCCGCTGATGCGTGTCCGGAAGCCCACGTTCAGCGTGTGGTACCAGATGTTCAGCTCCCACACGTAGGGCGTGTCGACGGTCGAGATGAAGTCGACCGCGCGAACAGGCTTGCCGTCAGGGCCAGGGACCTCGTGTGTCACGTCCACGATGTACTCGTTGGCGCCGATGCCGTCGAACGGGGGCACGATGTAGTTCGGCAGGTCCGACGAGTTCACCTCGAGGCCGAACCCCGAATGCGCAGGGCCGCAGACCGCGCCTTGGCGTTTCGCCCACCGCAGCGTATTCATCCCGAGCGTCGGCCAGTGCTCATACGAAGTACCGCCCGGGTAAATCTGCTCCTTGAGCCGCAAGAGCACCAGATGACCGGACCGATGCGAGCCAAAGCCCGAGACCTCGACGTCGTAGTGCAGCAAGTACGGCGGACGGGAGACGAGATCGTCTCGACCAGTGAAGAACCGTTTCTGCGTATCGAACGCTGGACCCCAGGTGAGATTTGCCCCGACCTTCAAGTCTTCGCCGAGCGTGTGGCGCACCATATCGGCGGGGAGCACGCCTTCGGTCGGATTCATGTAGTGAGCGCAGCCTGCGGCGTGAATGTGATGGTCGCCCGACCACCACCCGAACTTTGCGGGATCGATCCAGCGTTCGATCTGAAAGCTCGCCTCCTGAGCCGCACTCCCGTTCCCCCCGCCCGACTCCACGACCTCGAGCGGTTGCGTCTTCGTAATGGATTCTGGACCCCGCCAGTACTCCACGATGTAGGCGCCGGCCGGAAGCTTCATGAATTCGCCATCAGCCCGGTAGACCTGAGGGTGGAACGCGAAGTCGGGCGCCAGCCGCTTGGCGCGCGACGGATACACGCGGCCTTGTGCGTCGCGAATCACGAAAGCCGCGACGGCCGGCGCCCCCGTTTCGTCGCGCACCCGCCACCGCACCGATTCCGCAGGCTGGATGGTGAAGAGGATCGGGACCTCGTTCCGATATCCGAGGTCCTGTGTCCCTTGCCCCACATCGAACGTCAGGGTTGCCTCGCGCTGTCCGGGATCCCGGCTGTACAGCTGCACGATCCGGTACTCGAGCGCGAGCCCGCTCAACGTCCTCGTCAGCGGCTGGCTGTCGAACATCTGGAGATCGAGCCAGAGATGTCGGAGTTCGTCGGGCAACGCGCCGGCCAACCGCCGTGCTTGGCTGCTGATTCCGCGGAGGACGGCGGTCGTGCCGGCCTCGTTGTGGACCTTGACGAGGAACTGCCGCCAGCCGTGCTCGACGAGCTCCCGGCGAGCCGGCCCTGGTGCGACCTTCACGCGCATCTGCGGGTTGATGTCGACCCCCACGAGGCAATGACAGTCGAGCACGCGTTGAATCGCTGTCGCTGCAGATCCGTCGCTGGCCATTTTGAACGCCGCCTCGAGCTCGCGCTGGTGCTCCGGAGGAAGTGGCGAGCCCAGGTACTCGGCTGCGGCGATCAACCGTGTGACCTGTGCGATCAACGGTTGCACCGGCACGTCGTCGACCATTGGCAGGCGCGATTCGCAGGGTTCGCCGGCCTGCACGCCGAGACCGGCGCGCGCTGTCGTCATGGCTTCGGAAGCCCGCAGCAGCTCGGGGGATGCGAGCGCCACGGGGATCACGCTCGTCGAGTGAAGGAAGACGCGGCGGGACACACCTTGGTTCTGCCGCGGTCGGTTGCCGCTCGTATCGCTCATGTTTCTCCTCCTGCAGGCCGGGGGGCTTGGCACCGGGAGTCGAACAGCGGCGATTTTATCGCTACGCCGTAACGATGGACGAAAACTTCACCACCCTGCGCGTGAGCCCGCAGGATAACGCAAAAACAGAGCCGTTACCGCAGCCAGGCCCGGATGGCGTTGATGTCCATCGTCTCGATCAGGGCGCGATTGGCGCGGCATCCTGCGGGAGACGTCGAGTTGGCGTCGCGGTTGAACGTGTTGGCGGTGTCGAAGCAGCGGTCGATGGGCGTGATGATCACGACCTTCGGAGCGGATCGTGGCAACGAGGGTGTGAGTAGCCCGCCTCGGGTGGACCGTAGTGCAGGAGACTGTGAGCACGTTGGATGGTCACCGAACGGGCCCTTCCAGCGTCTGCAGCCAGTGGGTGATGAGGTCGAGCGAGCGTGCTCCCGGCTCTTCGCGCACGAACAGGAACCGCCTCCCGTCAGGACTCAGGCCGTAGTGCGGCAGCGACAGGTTCGGGCCGAAGCGGTACTGGCGATCGAACACCAGCCGGGGCGGCGAGAGCTCGGGCGTCGGATCGAGCGTGACATCGACGACCATGAGCCGCTGGCCGTCGCGGTAGTAGAGGTGCCGGCCGTCGGGGCTCCAGAGCGGGTGCAGGCCGCCGCCGGACGATACCGACAGGCGCCGATCGGCGCCGGGATACGGCGCGAGGTAGACCTCGGCCTGCCCGCTTTCGTCCGACGTGTAGGCCATCCATCGGCCGTCTGGCGAGAACTGGCCGCCGCCTTCGTAGGCCCGCGTGGCGATGAAGGGCCGTGGCGGCTCCGAACCGTCGAGAGGCGCAACATGGACGTCGCCGCTGGTGGCCGTCCCGATGTGGACGAACGCCAGCGTTCGCCCGTCGGGCGAGACCGACGCTGGAAAGTCGTTGAAGCTCGTCCCCGCCAGGACCTCGGCCGAGCCGGTGCCGTCGGCCCGGACCGTGGCGAGCGTCGTGCCAGTCCGGAAGACAATGCGCGCCGCATCGGCCCATGCCGGATACCCAGCGCCGGTTGGCGCCACCTTCGTCAGGGCGCCACGCGCGAGGTTCAGCGTCCAGAGCCCATCGCCCCCGGCAAAGACCACCAGGCGCCCGTCGGGCGAAACCCTGGGATTCGCGTACTCGCGAGCCGGGCCTGCCAGGGGGGTCTCGACGGCGTCCGGCGTCACCCAGACCAGCCGGCCCATCGACACCGCGCTGCCGGCCGTCAGCAGGTCGCCGGTCGCCGAGACGTCTGCCGCGTATCCCAGGCTCGCGGTGAACGCCACGTCGTCACGCACCCGAACGGGCGATTCGGTGAGCAGACCGTCCTTCATGCGCGCGGCGTAGAGTGCACCGTCGCGAGCCAGCACCAGGCGATCGGGAAACGCCGCGACGGCCTGGAACGGGTCCGGCAGGACTTCGAATTGCCGGCCGGTGCGAAGCTCGACGCCGTGGAGGGCGTTCTGGTCGCTGGTATCTCCTGCGCTCGTGTAGAAGACGAAGGTGGCATCGCTCGACGCGACCGGCAGACGATGCGCGACCTCGGCGCGCGCGGGATCGAGGGTCGTGAGCGGCCGCGCCTCTCCACCGGCGCCAGGCACCGTCCAGAGGCTGCCGTCGCGGCCGAAGATGATCTGGTCGTCCGGGCTCCAGGTCAGGCCCGCTGTGAAGTCGGCGCCGACGACGAGCTGCTGGGAAACCGCACCATCGATCGAGAGCCTCATCAGCTCGCCCGCATTCGTCACCCACGCGACGTGCGCGCCGTCGGGCGACACCGTCAGCACGCTGCTCGCCGCGCTGTCCGGCAGCCCGGTCATCCGTGCCTCATGAAGCTTCCGGACGAAGACCTGGCGCACGCCTGCACGGACGGCGACGAACGCTGCCACGGACCCGTCGGCTGAGAGCCTGGGTGAGGCGAAGAACTCAACGTCGGACGGCATGTTGATCGAGGCGTTCACCGATCGCCCACCGGGATCGCCATCGCCGCCCCGGCCCGGCATGGCCACGACGAGGGCCGCCAGCAACAACCCCGCGGCAGACCAGGCGACGACCGGCGAGGCGAGCCACCCGCGCGCACCCGCCGGCCGGCCGGCGGGAGCCTCTCCTGGCCGGCTCTGGTCCCGCCCTGCGGTGACCTCGTCGAGCAGGATGCGCGCTTCCCCGATATCACGCAGCCGGCGCCGGGGATCCTTGATCAGACACCGCGCGACCAGGTGCCGAATCGACGGAGGCGTGGCGGCCGGCAGCCGCGTCAGGTCCGGCTCGCGTTCGATGACCTTCGCGAGCACGTCGGTGACGTCGTCGCCGGGAAACGCCTGCGCGCCGGCGAGCATCTCGTAGAGCACGACCCCGAACGCCCAGATGTCGGCCCGCCGGTCCACGGCCTTTCCGCGCGCCTGCTCGGGCGGCATGTAGGCCGCGGTCCCCATGATCGTGCCGAGCTCGGTGGCGCGCGCCGTCAGCGTGGGCGACTCGGTCGGCGCGATGGACGCGGGGCCGCCGGAGCTGAAGCTCCGCCCGGCAGTTGAATCGAGCGCCTTGCCCAGCCCGAAGTCGAGCAGCTTGGCGTGACCGTCGGCCGTGATCCGGATGTTGGCCGGCTTCAGATCGCGGTGGATGATCCCGCGCTCGTGCGCGGCCTCGAGCGCATCGGCAATCTCACGAGCGATGGGCCACACCTCTGCGGGCGGCAGCGGAGCGGAGGCCGGGCGCAGCATCTCCTCGAGCGTCCGGCCCTCGACGAGTTCCATCACGATGTGCGGACCGGACAAGGAGCGCTCGAGCCCGTAGATCGCCGCGATGTTCGGATGATTGAGCGAGGCGAGCAATTGCGCCTCGCGTTCGAATCGCGTCAGGCGCTCCGGATCCGAGGCCACGATCTCGGGGAGCGTCTTGATGGCCACGTCCCGCCGGAGGTGCGCGTCGTGGGCCCGGTAGACCTGTCCCATGCCGCCCTGCCCGATCAGGGCCGTGACTTCATAAGGTCCGATGCGCGCACCGGGCGACAGACTCATGCGATTGGCGAAAGGATATACCCGGCGTGCGAGGAGTCGCCAGTTCGGCCCGATCGGTCCGGCCTTCTGATATGGTGGTGTGATTCAAGGCGTCACTGGCGCAGGAGGATCTCGGATGAGTTCGATCAAGCAGACGGCTGAGCAGTTCTTCGAGGCGTGCGAGACAGGCAAGGGATGGGCGGTCTGCCGGCAGCACTGCCACCCCGGTGCGACGTTTTCCGCGCAGGCCGGGGCCCTGGAAGGCGTTCACACGCTGGAGGGGTACACCGACTGGATGAAGAACCTCTTCACGCCGGTTCCCGACGGCAAGTACGAGGTGAGGTCCTTCGCCGTCGACGAGCAACGCAACAACGTGGCCGCCTACGGGGTCTTCCGCGGCACTCACACCGGCGAGGGCGGTCCGGTGCCGCCGACCGGCAACCGGGTCGAGGCCGACTACGTGTACGTCATGCAGTTCGACGATGGCCGAATCCGTCACATGACGAAGATCTGGAACGACGGCGTCAGCCTGAAACAGCTCGGCTGGGCGTGAAGGCGGGCGGGTCGTGCCGGTGCGGTCGCTTGGACCGGCATCACTGGCGCGCCATGTCGGCTCTGCACCGGTCCGACCCGTGAACGGAAACTGGCGCCCGAGTTCGCTCGGCATCGCCGTCTGTGCCTTGCGCTTCCTCTACAAAGTCACCCTCGAGCAGCCGTGGTTGTTCGACGACCTGATCCGCGCGCCGAGGAAACCGCGATGGCTCCCGGTTGTGACGCTGGAGTGAGCGCCGGCACGCTTGGGGAGCCGGTGTTCGGCCCGATCCCCGCCCGGTAGCTCGCGCCTCGCAAGGCCTTCCCCGGCCGCGCGCCCGTGTGCTCGCCCTTATCGATCACGACGATGCCATTGACGACGACGACGGGCACGCCTTCGGCGTAGGATTCTGGCTTCTCGAAGGAGTCGGTTTCGCGCACGCGTGACGGATCGAAGATCGCCAGGTCTCCAACTGATAGTTTGTCCGCCCTGCTCGAGGACCGGCGGCGACGGTGACACGGCGGTGACCGCCTATCTCGACACCTCCGCCCTTCTCCGATTCGTGCTGCGGGAGCCGGTGGCGCTCGAGGACCTCCGGTCCTACGATGGGGCGACTATTTCGACGAGCTGCTCGGCGACTTCCTTGTACCTCGGCAGGCGCTGCATCTGGAAGAACGGCCTTTCGTCCCAGTCCAGGCCGAGCCAGCTCAAGCCGTCGAGGATCGCCTGCACCGACTCGAGGGTCGAGCGCTCGAGATTGGTGTCCTCGATCCTCAGCACGAACTTGCCGCCGTGGCGCCGCGCGTGGGCGCGCGAGAAGAGCGCGGTGCGCGCGCCGCCGATGTGCAGGAACCCCGTGGGACTCGGAGCGAAGCGCGTGCGCACGGTCACGGGTGATAGGATTTTCCCATGACTGAGACGTGCCAGCCCGACCGCATGCCGGGCTACGCGCTGCCGAAATACGCGTACCGCACGCCGCCCGAGCTCGCGGGCGCCAATTCGCCGATCTATCCGGTGGCCGTGGTCGGCGCGGGACTCGGCGGGCTGAGCGCGGCGCTCGAGCTCGGCCGGCTCGGCGTGTGCACGCTGCTGCTCGACGAGGACGACACGGTCGGCGCGCAGGGACTCTCCTCGCGCGGCATCTGCCACGCCAAGCGCACCCTCGAGATCTACGACCGGTTCGGCGTCGCCGAGCGCGTGCGCGCGAAGGGCGTCACCTGGAACGAGGGCGACGTGTTCGTGCGCGACGAGCGCATCTTCCGCTTCGACCTGCAGCCCGAGCGCGACCACAAGTTCCCGGCGTTCGTGAACCTGCAGCAGTTCTACGTCGAGCAGTACCTGGTGGAAGCGCTGCAGGACGCGCCCGCGGTCGACCTGCGCTGGAAGAACCGCGTCGTCGACGCGCGCCCGCGCCCCGACCACGTCGCGCTCGACGTCGAGACGCCGGAGGGGTGCTACGCGCTGCGCGCGCGATATGTGGTCGGCGCCGACGGCGCGCACAGCGTGCTGCGCGAGAAGCTCGGCGCGCGGGACGCCGAGTCGGTGCTCTTCGAGAACCACTGGTGCATCGCCGATGTGAAGATGACCGGCACGCCCGGCGTGGTGAGGAAGGCCTATCTCGACGCGCCGCAGAACGACGGCGGCGCGATCTGGTACCACCAGATGGCCGACGGCGTGTGGCGCACCGACTGGCTGATCAGCCACTACGAGAACCCCGACGGGGAGGCGACGCCCGCGCGCGCGACGGAGCGCCTGAAGCGGCTGCTTGGGCCGGACACGCCCTTCGAGCTCGTCTGGGTCGGGCCGTGGCGCTTCCG
>DATIEW010000692.1:0-4204 GCA_035455585.1 Vicinamibacterales bacterium
GCCGCCGTTTCGGTCGGTTTCTTCATGAGCGCAGGAGCAACATGGCCGGACGCGTCGACGCAGCTGCCGCCATCCGGCAGTCCGGAACTGTCGACGGAGCGGCGGCCATTCAACGGCCCTGAGCTGGAGCGGCTTGCCGATGCGGTCTTTGCGCCATACCTGCGCGAGTTCGCGCAGCCGAGCCTGGCCGTCGCGATTGTGCAAGGCGAGTCCTTCGTCTGGTCGAAGGGCTACGGGCTCGAGCGGGCGCACGATCAGAGACCAGTCGATCCAGACGAGACGCTGTTCAACGTCGCGTCAGTCTCGAAGCTGTTCACGGCTACCGCGGCGATGCAACTCGTCGAGCGCGGCGCGCTTGCGCTGGACGAGGACATCCGTCGCCGCCTGGGATCCGACATCATCCGCGGCTCTCGCGGAGCAGTCACGCTGCGCCATCTTCTGACGCACACCAGTGGCCTGGACGGCGCTTTCATGCGAGACGTCGTGGCGGACCCGCAGAAACTCATTCCGCTCCGCGAGTACTTCCGCCGCTTTCCTCCAGTGGCGAGCCGCGCACCCGGACGCGAGATCCGCTATTCGAACGTCGGGATGGCGCTCGCCGGACGGCTCGTCGAGGAGGCGTCCGGACTGCGTTTCGAGGACTTCGTGGATCAGCAGGTGTTGCTGCCGCTCGGTATGCAACATTCGTCCTTTCGGCAGCCTCCGCCGGAACCTCTGCGGGAGCGCGTGGCGACGTACGGTTCTGGACCCGTCCCCGACGCGCTGCTGCTCGCCCCGGCGGGCGCGATGGTCAGCACCGTCAGCGACATCGCGCGTTTCATGCGGATGCACCTTGGATACTCCACTCGGATACTCTCAGACGACGCGCTGCGGAGGATGCACGAGGTGCAATGGCAGGCCTCGCCGCAATCGCCAGGGGCGGCGCTCGGCTTTTTCACGACGGATCTCGGCGGGCCGAGTGGCCTCTTTCATACCGGCGCCCGAGTGCACTTTTCGCTCCTGTATCTCGAGCCGGCGCATCGACTCGGCATCTTCATCGTGCACGCCATGCGTCAGGGCGGCCGCCATCAGTCACTTCGGGCGGAGTTCGTACGCGCCGTCCTCGCTAAGTACTTCGGGACGCCGCCGGTAGCCACCGGTAGCCACCGTGACTCGTGGCCGTCTCTCGAACGCTACGCCGGCCTGTATCGTCCGATTCTGCTCTCGACTGCCACGATCGAACGGGCCGCAACGCTAGCGATGGACACGCCCGTGACTGTCGAGGGAGGAGTACTGGCCGTCGCGGTCCCTACCGGCCCGCGGCTCATGTTGCGGCGGGTCGAGGCGGATCACTTCCGTGTGGAAGGCGGTCGCGACGACGGTCTGCACGTGGTCTTCATGTCGTCAGCGGGTTCAATCACCGGGTTTTCGATGAGCGGCAATACGCAAGACCCGGTGAGCTTCCACCGGTTGCGCTGGTTCGAATCGGGACGGCTTCATGCCGTACTGCTTGCCTCGATTGTCTTCCTGCTGGCATCCGCGCCGGTTGGAACAGGCGTCGGCATGATCATCGCGCGTTTCAGGCGGGGCGCGAACACTCGTCCCACGGAGTCCACACCTGAACGGTGGGCCTGGCGCGCCGCAGTCACCGCGGGAGGCCTCACGCTTGCTGCGCCACTCGCGACGGCGGCACTCGTAGTGCTTCATCAAGGGGAAGACAACGCTGCAGAGGGGCTGCGGACCGCCTTGACCGCAGGAGCCACGATCGAACTTGTCGCGCTCATCCCGACGCTCGCCATCCCCGCCGTTTCGGTTGCGGCGTGGCGACGAGGCTTCTGGAGCTACTGGAAGAGGGTCTATTACACGGCGATCGGCGTCGGCGTCGTGCTTGCGATTCCCCTCCTGTATCACTATCGCCTGCTGGGCTACCAGTTCTAGCGGGGCTCCGCCTCAGACCGTCGGGGCCGGCGTCCACCCGGCATCGGCGACCCTGTCGCTGACCGCCTAAAAGGATCGCGAGGTAGACTGTCCGCCATTGGCACCCACGTGAACCGGTGACCGAACGCGCCGTGCACCGGCACTCGCCGTCGGGCGCCCGCGAAGGGAGACAGGAGGGGAGGAGGCACGCGGTGGCGAATTCGGTGATTCAGTGTCCCGAAGGCGTCACCCTCGAATACGCCCACGAGCAGTTCACCGTCTGGCAGCACATCTTCGTGCCGCTCGATGAGCCTGTATTCGTCATGCTGCTCGAAGTGGACGCCATTCGCCCGGCGCGGCGTGTGGAGATCGTCGGGGGATGGGACGGCCTGTCGCGTCGTCACGTTGCGTGCGAACGGACTGTTGCGGCCCAGGCCTGAGTCGTTGCCCAATGCGTGGCCTTGACGATCTCCATGTACTGGCGCTTGCGGCGCAGGAACTCGCGCTCGTTGTAGAGCTCGGCGAAGAGATATCGCAGGCCGCCCTCGAGCTCCTCGACGCTCATCTTCTTCGGCCGATACGTCACGTCGAAGAGCGTGCACCGATCCCAGTAGCGTTCTTCGAGGAGCCGCCCTTCGCGCCGCAGCCGGTGATAGAGCGGCGTGTTCGGAAAAGGCGTCTGGACGGTGACCTGCACCTCGAGCAGCCCCGAGGTCCGGACGAAGTCCCTCACCATCTCGAACACGGCAGGCGTGTGGTTGTCGAGACCGACAATGAAGCATCCGTTGACGGTGACGCCGCGCGACTGAATCCGGTCGATTGCCTCGAGGTAGCGCCCGCTCTGCTCCTTCTTCCAGTTCCGCGGATCGATCCCGTCCAGGCCCTCCGCGTCAGGGCTCTCGAAGCCGATCAGCACCTGCCGGCAGCCGCTGTCGGCCAGCAGATCCAGCAGCTCCTCGTCGTCGGCAATCGAGATGTCGGTCTCGGTGAACCAGCGTATCCCGAGCGGCTTCACGGCGCGAAGGAATGCCTTCCCCCACTTTCTGTTCACGAAGGTGTTGTCGTCCGCGAGCTCGAAGAACGGCGATGACCTGAAGGCGAGCGCCGCGCGGATCTCTTCGATCACCTTGTCGACCGGCTTCTGCTGGTAGCTCGACGTGATGCGCAGGCTCGCGGCGCAGAATTCGCAGTCGAGCGGGCATCCGCGTGACGTCTGGACGGTCACGCGGTTGTACGGACGGCCGGCCAGGAGGTCGAAGCGCGGGACGACGTAGTTCGGTGGTTCGAAGACGCGGGAGCGCAGGCCCTCGTAGCGCCGCTGCAGGCGGCCGGCCCTGAAGTCGCCGATGAGTTTCGGCCAGGCCCCCTCGGCGCCGTACAGGACGATGCTGTCGGCGTGGGCGGCAGCCTCATCCGGCATCATCGACACGTGGAGGCCGCCGAGCACGACCGGGACACCGGCAGCGCGGTACCTGTCGGCCAGCAGGTAGGCTTCGTCGATCTGTGCCGTGAACGACGAGATGCCCACAAGGTCGAAGGGCTCGAGCGGATCGTCGCCACGGACCTCCGCGATCTCGCGATACACGACGTCACAGTCGTCCGGCGTCAGGGCCGCGACCGTCAGCAGGCCGAGGCTCGGCAGCGATGCAACGATCTTGCCGCGGCTCACGAACTGCGGCAGCGTCACGCCGAGTGCCGCCAGTTCCGCGTTCCTGACGCGGACGCCGCTCATGGCGATGAGGCCAATCCTCACGACTTGCCTCCTTTGTGAAGCCGCTCGACAACCCGCGCGATCCGTCCGATCGTCCGCAGGCGGATCAGATCCTCGTCCGGCAGTGTGACGGTGAAGCGCTTCTCCACGCCGGCGAGGATCTGCAGACCCTGCAGGCTGTCGACGCCGAGCCGCTCGACCAGATCCTCGTCGCTTCCGATCGCCGAGGCGTCCCGCCTGGTCACTTCGGCGATGAGCGCTCTGACCTCGGCTTCGATGGACGGTGCTCCGGTCATGCCAGGACTCCTGCACGACAGAGGCTCTCGGCGAGCTCTCTGCGTTTGATCTTCCCGAGCGCCGTACGCGGAAACCTCTCGCGGCACCTGACGACCGACGCCGCCCTGAGCCGCGGCGGCGCGGCTGCTCGGAGTGCGCCGAACACCCGCTGGATCTCGGAGTCGCTCATCGCCTCGTTCGCCGGTTCGACGACGAGCGTGGGCAGGTCGTTGCCATCCGGCCCGCGCGCCGGCACGACGCAGTGCGCGGCGAAGAGCGGCGAGCTGTAGTACGGCTCGATCTCGTCGGGGTAGATCGTCT
>DATIEW010000693.1:0-2041 GCA_035455585.1 Vicinamibacterales bacterium
GGGGCCGGTGATCGCCTTCGGCCAGCAGCCCTGCGGGTTCTTTCCGCGCCGATTTCTCGTGGCGAAGATCCGCACCGCGCGACGCCTGCAGGCGCAGATCGGCGGTCGTATCGTATATTTCTGCCACGACAGTGACCACGACCCGCGTGAGACACGTACGATCTTGCGTCATCGCACGACCGGGGAACCCGCGTCCCTCAACTTCGCCGTCGCCAGCAAGCTCCAGCGCAAGTTCTCCCCACTTTATGCGAAGCGCATCGCCGCCGACTGGCACGCCAGGACCCTGGCGCAGCTGCCCAACTACGTCGACCATCCCATCATCGAGCTGTTTCGCCGGACATCGGCGCAGACAGTGGCCGAGTTCTGCCTCGCGATGTACCGCGGGACGGGCCTGCTCGACGGCATCGACGTCGTGTTCTCGAGTGACCCGGCTGTGCGCCGCCGCGCATGCGCCGTGGACGACTTCTTCGTGGACGTCCCCTACCAAAGCGAGATTGTCCGGGCACGCGTGCGCGACGGGACGCTGTCCCTGCACGAAGGAGGCGGTTCGTACGTCACCCTGCCCGGGCTGGCGTCCGGATTCGGCAAGGAGCAGATCAGCCCCACGCGCGACACGCGGCTGCGCTGGATGCAGTCGGTGATCCAGTGTACCCACTACGTGACGGGCGCCGGTGAGCAGGTGTATCTTCGGCCGGAGGAGGCCCCGGGCATCACCTACGTGGAACGGGAGACCATCGAGCGATCGGATGAAGCGTTCACCGAGCTGTCGGGCTGAGACGATGCCCCCGGCCCGTCTCTGACATGCCGACCGCCCCGCTGCGCGTCGGCATCACCTGCTACCCCTCCGTCGGGGGGAGCGGCGTGCTGGCCACGGCGCTCGGCGAAGAGTTGGCCACGCGCGGACACGACGTGCACTTCATCGCCTACGAGCGCCCGTTCCGCCTGCCCGCGGACGCGCCGCGCCTGCACTTCCATCCGGTCACGATCAACGAGTACGGGCTCTTCCGATTCCCCGACTACACCCTGCCGCTGTCCGTGCGCATGGCCGAGGTGAGCCGCGACCACCGGCTCGACGTGCTGCACGTCCACTACGCCGTGCCTCACGCCACCGCGGCGATCCTCGCGCGCGCGATGCTGCCGCCTGAGCAGCGACCTCGCTTGGTCACGACGCTCCACGGAACGGACACGACGCTGCTCGGCCAGGACGCCGGTTACGCGCCCGCCATCAAGCACGCGCTCACCGCGTCGGATGCCGTGACCGCCGTGTCGCAGTCGCTCAAACGCGAGACGCAGCGCGTGCTCGACTTCGACGGCCCCATCGAAGTCATCCATAACTTCTTCGCGCCGCGTCCCCCCAGCCGCTCGCCGGAGGCCGTCCGCCGCGAGCTCGGTCTCGGCGAAGAGCTCGTCGTGCTGCATTCCTCCAACCTGCGGCCCGGCAAGCGCGTGGATCTGCTGCTCGAGACCGTCGCGCGCGTTCGCCCGCGGCGGGCGTTCAAGCTGCTGATCCTCGCCGGTGAAGCGTTCGCGCCGTTCGCCGGCGACGTACGCCGTCTCGGCCTGGCCGACCGCGTGATCGTCCGCGAGAAGGTCCACGCCATCGAGGACTATCTGCAGATCGCCGACGTCGGTCTCTACACCTCGGACGCGGAAAGCTTCTGCCTGAGCATCCTCGAGGCCATGTGCTTCGGCTGCGCGAGCGTCTCCACAGACGTGGGCGGGATTCCCGAGCTGGTGGAGGACAACGCGAGCGGGGTGCTCGTGCCGGCCGGCGACGTGGCCGCGCTCGCCAAGGCGCTGGAGGCCGTGATCGAGGACGAGACGCGGCGTCACACGCTCGGGCGGGCCGCCCAGGCACGCGCACGCGAGCGCTTCTCCGCCGAGGTCATCGTGCCGCGCTACGAAGCGCTCTATCGAAGGCTAAGCCGGTGATCGATCGCCCTGCCCAGGAAGTCAACGCTGTGCGAACCGTCTTGCCAGGAGGCAACCCATGAGAACTCTTCCCCATGCCTGCGTAGCAGTTCTTGCCGTGATCGCAGTG
>DATIEW010000694.1:0-15049 GCA_035455585.1 Vicinamibacterales bacterium
ACGAGCCACCAGCGGGTGCCGCCGATCGCGAGGCACGCCAGGCCGAGGCTGATGAACGCCAGGCACGGCACGAACACACGCTTGTAGCCCAGTCGATCGCCGAGCCCGCCCGAGATCGGCCGCGTAATCAGGATCACGATCGCCAGCGTTGTCAGGTAGATGCTCTTCGGAGCAACGCCGTTGGCGTCGGCGTACAGCGCCGAGAAGCTCGTGATGCCGCCGTATCCGAACGAGTACAGAAACAGGCTCATCGAGACGATGAGAACGCGCCTCTCGAGGAAGCCGCCGCGCCCGGATTGCCAGGGAGAGACGAGCGGCGGATCGCGCCGGAGCTGCCAGGCGATCACGGCCATGATCAGGTTCAGCACGGCGCCGACCACGCAGAGCCGGAACCAGCCATGCCGGAAGATCCAGAAACCCACCGGAGGCGCCACGGCTATGGCCGCAATCGACGAGAGTCCCCAGTAGCCTATCCCTTCCGCCCGCCGCCGCTCTGGCAGGAGGTTCGTCGTGTACGCGGCCGATGCCGACAGGAGGCCCGACCAGAACACGCCGTGAACGATCGCGAGCGCGAGCATCAAGCGATAGTCGGTGATGATGGCGTAGCCGAGAGAGGACGCCATGAGCGCCAGGCTCGACGTGACCAGAACGCGGCGCTGTCCGAGGCGGTCCGCCAGCGCGCCCGTCAGCGGCGCGGAGAACGCCGACGAGTACGTCAGGAATCCCAGGAACAGGCCCGAAACAGCCGTCGAGCCGCCGAGATCCAGGATATGGAACGGCGCCGTCGGAAGAAGCTGGAACGCGGAGAGGAAGACCGTGAACGTGAAGCCGCACATCACGAAGAAGTGCGGCGTGAACAGACGATCGGACATCGAAGCCGATCGGAGTGTACTACGGCGGCTCTCTACTCGGCTCTCAGCGCGACGACCGGATCCACTCTGGCCGCCCGCCACGCTGGCGCCAGGCTGGCCAGGCCGGCCACGACCATCAGGACGACCCCGACGGCGGTGTACGTCAGCGGGTCGGCCGGGCGAACGCCGTGAAGCAGCCCCGACATGAGCTGCGATGTCCACGCCGCGGCGGCGATGCCGATCGCTACGCCCACAAGCGCCAGCGTCAGGCCATTCCGCAGCACCATCCTGAGCACATCGCCCCTGCGGGCGCCGATGGCCACACGTATCCCTATCTCGCGCGTGCGGCGGCTGACCACGTACGACAGCACGCCGTAGATGCCGATCGCGGCGAGCGCCAGCGCCATCACGGCAAACGCGCCGAGCAGCACGCCGGTGAACCGCGGCGCCGACAGCGTCGCGCCCACCACATCCTCCAGCGTCCGCACGTCGGCAACGGGGAGGTTGGGATCCATCGCGCGGATCCGCTGGCGGATCTCGCCCGCGAGGCTCGCGGGACTGCCGGAAGACCGGACGGCGAGCGTCATCGCCCGAATGGGGAAGCCGGTCGATCGATGCCACTGCGTGTGGGGAACGTAGAACTTCTCTTTGACGGGCTCCGTGATCCCGTTGTGCCGGACGTCCGCCACGAGTCCGACGACGGTGATCCACGGGCGGGACATGTCGTCGCCGATCCTGAATCTCCCGCCGACAGGGTCGCGGCCGGCCCAGTAGCGCCGCGCCATCTCCTCGTTGATGAGGGCGACCAGCATGCCATCGGTTGCATCCGTGGCAGCAATGGCGCGACCCCGGACGATCCGTTCGCCCATGGCCTCGAGGTATCCTTCGGTCGCGATCTGCCAGTCCCCCTTCGCGTGGGTGCCTGGAGGAGGATCGTAGCCTTCGACCTGCAGGCTGAAGTCGCCGATGGTGGAGCCGAGGGGAAGCGACCGCGCCGCGCCCACGGCCCGGACCCCTGGAAGCTGGCGCAGACGCTCGTTGAGCTGCTGAAAGAACAGGACGACCTGCTCGGAGCTCTCGTAGCTGGCTGAGGGGAGGGCGATTTGCATCGTGAGCACGCCCGCGGGCTCGAAGCCCAGCGGCACCCTCTGCAGCGCCCACAGGCTGCGCAGCATGAGGCCGGCGCCGATGAGCAGCACGACCGCGAGCGCCATCTCGGCGATGACCAGCGTGTTGCGGAACCGCTGGCGGCTTCCTCCGGTAGAGGTTGTCTGGCCGTCCTTGAGCGAATCGGTCAGATCGAGGCGCAGGGACCGCAAGGCCGGGACGAGACTGAACAGCACGCTCGTCACCAGCGCGACGATCGCGGTGAAGATCAGCACACGCAGGTCGAGGGAGACGCCAGACACGCGCGGGATGCTCGCGGGATTCCACCAGGCCAGAAACCTGACGCCGGCGTAGGCGAGACCGAGACCGGCGATTCCACTGAGACAGGCGAGGAGGAGGCTCTCCGTGAGGAGCTGTCTCACGACGCGCCAGGCGCCGGCGCCGAGCGCCGAGCGCACGGCCATCTCGCGCTGACGCGATTCGGCCCTGGCGAGCAGCAGGTTCGCGACGTTGGCGCAGGCGATGAGGAGCAGAAAGGCCACCGCACCGAAGAGCAGCCACACCGCGGGCCTGACCGCGCCGACCACCTCGTCGGTCAACGACAGGACGACCGTCTCGAACTGCATCTGGACCGGATAGTAGCCCTCGGCCGTCAGAGCCTGCGCGATGCCGTGCAGCTCATCGACCGCCTGCTGCACCGTTGCGCCCGCCACGAGCCGCCCTGCCGCGTACAGGCCGTGGCCGCCATGATCGGTGCTGGCGGGATCCATCCGGAGCGGAAGCCACAACTCGGTGGGCGCCGGGTTCTCGAAATCGGTCGGCAGCAGGAAGCCGGCGGGCATCACTCCAAGCACCTGGAACGGGCGCCCGTTGACGAGGATCGACCGCCCGACGATCCCCGGATCCGCGGCGTACCGCCGGTTCCAGAGACCGAAACCCAGCACGACCACGTCTGGACCGTTCGGAAGATCCTCGTCCGCGGTGAACGTCCGTCCCACCATTGGTTCCGTGCCGAGCGTCGAAAAGGTATTGGCCGTGACGCTCGCCGAGGCGACACGTTCCGGCTCGCCGTCCCCGGTCAGGTTCACCTGTCCGTCGCCCCACGCAGCGATTCCTTCGAGTGTCCGGCTGCGTTGCCGGTAGTCCACGACCTCGCCGCTGGCCACCCAGGTCTTGTCGAAGGCCGTCCAACGGCTCCAGATCATGACGGCACGATCGGACTCGCGCCAGGGCAGCGGGCGCAGCAGGACGGCGTTGACGACGCTGAAGATGGCGGCGTTGGCGCCGATGCCGAGGGCCAGGGTCAGGATGGCGATGGCGGCAAAGCCCGGCTTGCGCGCAAGCGAGCGCAACCCGAACCGCAGATCGCGCCAGAAGGTGTCGAGGGGAAGCACAGTGGCTGGTTAGACGAACGGGAAAGGCGAATCGTTGCGAGTTCAGTCGGGGTCCGAGGTCCGGGGGCCGGGATCCGGGGTGCGGGATCCGAGTCGCGAACCGCGAGCCGCGGACCGCGAATCTGATGGCGGTACTCGCGCGCACCGCTGCCTCGAAAAGAACTTCAACGGGATAAGATCCGGACCATGACTCAGGACTACAGCGCATTCCGTCCCTCGCGGCTGTGGAAGCGGATGCCGGCCGAGCGACGGCTCGAGGCGGCGGGCCTGTTCTGGAGCGACGGGCAGTCGACCGAGCAGCAGGTCGAAGCGATAGCGGCAATTGCCGCCCACATGAAATTCCGCACGAAGAGCGTGCTCGGGCTGCCGGTCGAGAAACGCACGAAGTATCTGGCGACGCTGCCGACGATCTCGGATTCGGTCGCGGCGCGGGCGCTGGTGAGCTACCACCTCGAACGCCAGCGGCCCATGATGTCGGCGTTCCTCGACAGCCTGGGCATCACACACGAGGAGGGGCTCATCAGCGACGACACCGTATCGAAGCCGGATTCGGAGAAGCTGCAGACCGCGGCCGCCGAGCTGTCGCAGAAGTACCCTGCCGGAGACGTGACGCTCTATTTCTCGACCCTGGTGTCGCAGGATCCGGATACGTGGGGCGAACTGGCGGGTATTGTCGAGGGCGTGTCGTCTTGAATCTCGAGTTTTGAGTCCTCATCTACTCGAGCCGTCATCCCTTCTTCCTTCTCCCCTTTCCCTTCTTCCTGTGACTGCACATGGCCCGGGGGCGCGGTGTCGATGCTCGGGTAGAGCCGCGAGTACGTGAGCCCCGGATGCCGCTTGCCATATCGTGCCGGAACGTCCTGGGTCCAGTTGCTGGGAATGGTCAGGCACAACGCCAGGATGGAAGCGAACGCGACACGCTGCCAGATGCCCGGCGCTCGATCGAAGACCCGGCCACCCGTGGCGACAGATGGAACCTGGCGCGGGGCCAGGCGGCCGAGACGCCTCAGGCGCGACCGGTAGAGGAGCGCCGCCCCGACGAGCGCCATCAGGATGTTCAGTGTCTGCCCGGTGCCGAGCGCGAGCCGATGGTGCGGATAGTCGCGGAAGAGATCGATGAAGATCCGCGTGAAGGCGTACCAGAAGACGAAGCGCGCCGCGGCGGCGCCCGGAGTCGGGTTCGTCCTCCGCACGTGGAGCAGGTACGGAATAAGCAGCAGGTTCTTCAATCCGTCGTACAGGACGACGGGATGCCGGACGCCTTCCGCGTCGGGAAACCGGACGCCCCACCAGACGTCGGTGACGCTCCCAACGATCTGGCCGTCGATGAAATTGCCGATGCGCCCGAGCCCCATCAGCAACGCGCCCGGAATGACGAGCGCGTCCGCCAGCTCGAGGAAGGGTCGACGATAAACCCGGGCGAACAGCCACGTCCCCGCAACGGCGCCGGCGAGCAGCCCGTGCGTGGCCATCCCCCCCAGCCAGAGCGCCGGCACGAACTGGGGATGCCCGCTGTAGAACGGCCACTCGTCGAACAGCACCTCCACCGCGCGCCCGCCGGCCACAACGCCGATCGCAATGAAGATGCTCAGCGCATAGACATCGGCCGGCGCCAGCCGGAGGCGCACCCTGTTGCGCCGGGCCGAGAGATGAACCTGCAGGAAGCCCAGCGTGTAGCTCAGCCCGTACCACCACAGGTGGATACCGGCGATGCTCATGAGGATCGGATCGATGTTATGAACGTATGGTCCGGCCATGTCTCGACCTGTCACAGGAGATCAGGAGGTCAGGAGGTTTACAAACAGGAGATCAGGAGAGCAGGAGAACATTCGATTCCGGAACAGGAGATCAGGAAACGAGGAGATCAGGAGATTAGGAATAGGGGCGATTGGAACACAGGAATGCGGATGATCTCATGGCTCCCCTGTCTCCTGACCTCCTGGCCTCCTGGTCCCCCGACCTCCTGACCTCCTGGTCTCCTGACCGCCTGTTCATGCCATTTCTCGTGATCTCCTGGTCTCCTGTCCTTCCCTCCTGATCTCCTGGCCTCCTGTTATGGATCGAGTGGGGGTGAGAAGTCGTGAGAACCGGCTGAAGAAGAGATGAATCAGCGGGCCCGTTCGGCCAGACGCGTGGTGACGCGCTGGAAGTCCTCGCGGTCTCGGAGGGGCTCCAGCAGGGGCTCGATTGGTATCGTCCAGCCGGCATAAGGCTGCTCCGCCCGCTCCAGCAGCGTTTCCAGGCAGTTCACCGCCTCGGCCGGGCGGCCCCTGACGGCGTGCTGCAGCGCGGCGGCGAGCGCGGCTTCGCTCCCGCGGCCCCCGCTGCGAAGGGCCTCGATGGCTTTGTCTGCCCGGGCGAACGCGGCATCCGCGCCGTTGGCGTCGCCCGAGGCGTCTTGCGCGGCACCCAGCCCCACGAGCGAACGGGCGTGTTCGGGAAACAGTTCGAGCGCCCGCTGGAACCTGGCGGCCGCCGCTACCGGGTCCTTTGCGCGCAGGCACGCGAAGCCGGCGCCGTCGTGCGCGTTCATGGCGAACTCCGGCGCGTAGAGCTGCCGCGAGCCGGACGCGATCTCGCACTCGAACTCGCGCAGCGCCTCGATGCCGTCCCCCCGCGACAGCCGTACGAGGCCGAGCAGCCAATGAAGGCCCTTGGCTGGGTACCGCTGCTTGAGGTCGGCCTGGCGGTCCTGCACGATCGTGCCCTCCCGCAGAACCGACTCGGCGCGGTCGAGGCTGCCGCGGGCGATGTGCACCATGGCCGCCTCGAAGTGGGCGAAGGGAAAGTCCGGATAGAGATCGACCGCGCGCGCGAGCGCCTGGAGCCGCTCCTCTCCCCACGCGGCGTGCGCGAGCCGGAACTGATTGCCCCAGTAGCCGGGCTCGAGCGCGACGGCGCGGCGCGCGGCAGCCAGCGCCTCCGACGCGCGCCCGGCGCTCACCAGCAGGAAGGACACCGTCGCATGCGCTTCCGCGAGGCCGCGCTCCAGCTCGATCGCGCGCCGGACGTGGTCGATCGCGCGAGCCAGCAGGGCCGCGTCCGGCTGATTGCGCGCGCGCGACATCTCGTACTGCCAGAATCTCGCGTTGGCCAGCCCGACGTACGCGTTCGCGTAAAGCGGGTCGAGTTGAATCGCACGCTCGAAATCTGCGATAGCCGCCGGCACGACCGACGCGTCGAGCGATTCGAGCCTGACCCTCCCCTCGGTGAAGGCCCGATACGCTTCCAGACTGCTCGTGTCGCCGAGCGATCGACGCGCCCCCGAGTCGGTCCTGGATACCCCGAGCATCTCGGAGAACTGCGCCACGATGCGGTCCTGCAGCTCGAAGACCTGCTCGAGAGGCCCGTCCGACTTGGCCTCCGCGACCGCCTCGCCCGTACCCGCATCGACGACGCGCGCGGTGATGCGCAGCCTGTCGCCGGCGCGCTGGAAGCTGCCGACCACCGCGCGATCGAGGTGCAGCTCGGCGCGGAGCGCAGAGAGGTCCGGCCCCGAGCGCTTCGACGCTTCGACGACCCGGACGCGATCGATCACACGGAGCGGCGACGTGGCGCGCAGGTCGTTCGTCACCGTCTCGGCGATGCCCGACGCGAGCCACGCCAGCTCGCGATCGCCACTGACGTTGGTGAAATCCAGGACGGCGATCGCGGGACGCGCCGCAGTAAGGGCATCGGGCTCCGCGGTCGCCGGCGGCTGCGAAGCCGCGCTGGCGCCGGTGTTCACCGGCGCGATGAAGCGGTAGCCTCGGCGCGCGACGGTCTGAATGTACGCCGGAGCCGACGGGTCGTCGCCGAGCGCCTGACGAAGCTCGGAGACCGCCTGCGTCAGCGCGTTGTCGGTCACGGCCACGTCCGGCCACAGCGCCTTGAAGAGCTCCTCCTTCGAAACCAGCGCCGACGGCCGCGCGACGAGATACAGCAGAAGATCGATGATCTTCGGCGACAGGGGAATGACGTCGCCCTCACGGAACAGCCGATACGAGGCGGGGTCCAGCGCGAAGGGGCCGAACCGGTAGGTCACGGGTCAGCGCCTGCAGCTCACGCCCGCGCTTTCGTAGGACTTCACCTCGAGCACCGGCATGATCTGGTCGGTTCCGGGCACGGGTGGGAACGTCGTGCTGGTCCCACCGCCCACGACGATCCGCGTTCGGCCGACCTGCGTTTCCTTGGTCACCGGGACGTCGAGCGCGGACTGCAGCTTGCCGGTCAGCTCGACCAGCTGGTCGTCGTGCTCCCCGCGGAGCTTCTTGAGCAGGTCCTTCTTCCCTTTCAACTGGAACATATAGGGCGTCGTCACCAGCGAATCCGTGTCGTCGACGCGGGCCGTCTCGGTCGCTTCCAGGATCGCTCCGCGCAGACATCCCTTGACGACGACCGTGTCCCCTTTCTGCGGGGGCTTCCGCTTCTCGCCCGGAACGTGCGCGACCGCGCCAGCGACGCCGAACGTCAACGCCACGCAAATGGCTGCACAGGAGGCTCGCATGTGGTACCTCGGGATGGACAATCCACCCAGATTCCCCTCGACACCGGATGCCTGCTCATCGAACGTGCCTCCGATGTCTGGACAGCATAACACTCGATGCACGTGGCCAGGCGGGTCGGCTGCGCCCAACCCTCCCCCACTCCTGAACACGGCGGCCCATTCCAGTCTATGCTCCGTACAATCGCCACTCGACGCCGCCGATGGTGTGAACGCCGCGATTCTCGAAGGGCATGCCGGCGTCGCCGACGATGTCGCGGACGGTGCGGGAAACGAGGACCTCGCCGGCAGCCGCGCAAGCAGCCACGGCGGCGGCGGCCTCGACCGGCGGCCCCGATGGCACGCCGGCCAGGATGGAGCATTCCCCCGTGTGTAGACCGATGCGAACGAGAACGTTGAAGCGATCGGCCGCGCCCGCCAGCGCCGTCGCACAGCGGATCGCCCTGGCCGGGCCGTCGAACCCCGTGACGAATCGATCCGGCGTGGCGTGGATGACGCGGCCGCGGAACCAGTCGGACTCGCGTCGCGCAAGCTCCAGGAATCCTGCGGCGTCTCCGGACGCCGTGATGTCGGCATGCAGGATCGTCGAGAGGACGCGATCGAAGGGCGCCAGCATCGGCGCCTCGATGATGAAACGCTCGATCTCGCCGAGCATCGCATCCTGATCGCCGACAAAGGGCAGGTGATCCTCCCCGGGGAGCTCGACGAACCGCGCGCCGGGCACCCGGCTGGCCACGTAACGCCCCTCCTCGACCTTGAGGCAGCGGTCGTGGGTCCGGTGCAGGACGAGCGTTGGCACGCGGATCGACGGCAGGATCGCGCGGATGTCGATCTCCGCGTTCATTCGTGTGAGCGCCAGGGCCGCTCCGGGACTTGCGCCCATCCGGAGGTAGGTACTCCACCACGCGCGGAAGGCCGGGTCGTCCGCCACGCTGGGCGCGCGCTCCTCGAGCCCGACGGGGCCGCCCCAGCCGTCGCGAATCTGCTGGTGGAATACCTCGCGCTCCTCGCGCGTAGGCGCCCAGGGGTAGTCCTCGTCGCGGATGCGCTTGGCGTACGTGCCGATCATCACGAGCGCACGCGTCTTCTCCGGGTAGGTCGCGGCGAACAGCGCGCACATCGGTCCGCCTTCGGACACGCCGACGAGCGCCGCCTGATTCGAGCCCACCTCCTGCATCACCGCACGCACATCGTCGATGCGCTGCTCGAGCGTCGGCAGCTCGGTGACGCGGTCGGAGAGCCCGGTGCCGCGCTTGTCGATGAGGATGAGCCTCGAGAACGACGCCAGGCGGGTGAGGAACCTGGCAAACGACGGCTCGGCCCAGAAGTAGTCGAGGTGCGACACCCAGCCCATCACGAACACCAGGTCGATCGGGCCGCCGCCGATCACCTGATAGGCGATGTTGACGTCGCCGCTGCGCGCATAGTGCGTGTCCGGGATGGAAACATCGGCGGGCGCCCGGGCAGCCGGCCCGATCGATGCGGCAGGGGCGCGGGCAATCGCGGCGTCCAGGGATACGGGGGCGATGAACCGGTAGCCACGACGGTGCGCCGTTTCGATGTAGGTCGGCGTGCGCGGGTCGTCGTCCAGGATCCGGCGGATCTCGCGGATGCAGACCTTGAGCGCGCCGTCACCGACATGAACGTCCGCCCAGGCAAGCTCGAGCAGATCGTCTTTGGTCACGAGCTGGCCGGCCCGCTGGACCAGGTGCTGCAGCACGGTGAACGCTTTCGGCGGGAGCGGCACGACGTGATCGCCGCGCCGAAGCTGCCCGGCCGCAGGGTCGAGACGAAATGGACCAAAGGCATAGGCTGACACGACTTGTCCCTCGTCCCTTGTCCCTTGTCCTTATCCCTTCTCAAGGAACACGCAGACAGGCTGCCGGCGGGGAGGCGACGGCGACCGTCCGCATCCGCGCGCCTTCCTGAATCGCATCGACGGCGTCCATTCCCTCGCAGACATGCGCGAAGACGGTGTACGTGTGGTCCAGGCGCGGGGAATCGACGAGGTTGACGAAGATCTGGGCGTCGCCGGTGTCGCGGCCCCGCGTCGAGATGCCTATGGTGCCGCGCGTGTGCATCAGCAGGCCCACTTCGTCGCGCCAGTAGGGACAGTCCCCACAGTACTCGTTGGCGCCGGGACTGCCTCCCTGAATCACGAAGTTCGGGACGACGCGGTGGAACGTCAGGCCGTCGTAGTAGCGGGCCCGCACCAGGCTCAGGAAACGTGCCTTGCTGAGCGGCGCCTGATCGGCGTGAAAGGCAATCCAGAACTCCCGGCCCGTGTCGAGCGCGACCCGCACGAAGGTCTGCTCGTCGAGCGTCCTGGCGTCCGGCCGGAACGCCTGTCGCTTCTGCGGCTCGATGGCTGGGCGGCGGCCCGTCCATTTCTCGAGCACCGCCGCCGCGGCAGCGGCGACCCTCGGGTCGATATCTCCGAGAAGCGGCGTCAGCGCGGATTCCCGGGCAGCGGATCCGAACTCGCCGATGCGCTCCAGCAGGGCGAGGCGGACGTCGCGCGACGTCTCGCAGCGCTCTTCCGTGACCCGCTGGAGCGCCCGGACGAGCGCGTCGAGAAGCGCCGGGTCCGGCTGCGCGCCTTTCAGCTCGATCGCGGCGGTGCGAAGGAGATCGTACGGCCGGACCGGAGTGTTCCGGCCAATGATACGCGTCCTGCGGTTCAGTGCGGCGATGAACGCGGCGTCGCTATCCGCACCGGCCAGCTGCCGCAGCGCGCTCAATGCCGCGGCGGCGACGTTGTCGTCCTCGTCGCCTGCCAGGCGCGCGAGCGTCGCGACGTCGTTCATCTGCGCCGCCGCCCGCGCCGCGTACATCCGCACCTGCCACACGGGGTGCATTGCGAACGAGGACATCGCGATCGCGGCCCGATCCGGCGCCCGTTTGGCCAGCGCGACGAGCGCGTGCGCCTCGCGGTGCCAGCTTCCCTGCGCCGGAGGCGTTCGGGCTTCGCTCGTCACAAGAACGGTCGTGGTGTCGTCGTCTTTGCACTGATCGCCGAGCGCGTCCAGTGCTGCGAGCACGACGTGAAGGCTCGTATCGCCGAGCGCATCGGTAAGAGGCGTACACCCGGCGTCCTTTGCGCGGGCTGCCCACGCGCGGACGGCTTCGATGCGTACGAGGTGGGAACGATCCTGAAGCGCCGTTTCCAGAAGCTCCAGACGATCGGCCGGTGATACCGGCGAACCGGCGCCCGCCAGCACGAGCGCGGCAAGACGCCGAATCTCCGGGTCCTCGTCGCGCAGCACCGCCTCCACCGTCGCGGCGTCCGCACCCTGCGCCGCCACGAGCGCCGCCATAGCGTTGCGCCGCGCCTCGGCCGGATAGGTGCGCTCGGTCCTGGCCGCGAGCGCCCGCAGGGTTTGAGTCGTTTCGGGCTCGATCGTGGCAACACGACGGTGCAGCCTGGCCATGGACTCCAGTCCACGCGCGGCACCCGCGTGCCCGACCCCAATTCCCTTTCGCAGCGCGGCCTCCGCCGCCCGCACCTGGTCCACGGTCTCGTAGGGAAGACGGCCGATCGACCGATACACGGCGCCGGACGGAGGCGCAGCCAGGAGCGCCTCGAGCGCCATCCGGACCTGCCGGCCGGCAGGAACGTCCGGCAGCGGCTCGCCGCGAAAGGCCTGCGCCACGGCATTGGCCGCCTCCTCCTGCACGGCGCGGCTCTTCGCCTGGAGAAACGGCAGCAGGTGCGTGAGGAGATCACGCCGCTCCAGGCGCCCGAGCGCCCTGACGGCGGCCGCCTGCAGGTCTTCGGTACCCGATCGGGCGGCCTGTAGAAGCGCATCGATATCGCCAGCCGCCGGCGCCCGGGCTTCCTCGATCGCCAGGACCGGGAGGCGCCGCGAACCCGTCGTCTGCGCCAGCCTGTCCGAGGCGTGCAAGACCGCCGATACGAGCGCAATCGTGATGACGAGTGCCGTGCGACGCATCCGCCCCCTTTTGTTCTTCCGCCCTGAAGGCGGAAGCTACGGGAGTTCCTGGGGACGCAAATTCCCTACGCCAGCTCCACGCGTTCCTTGTGATCAGGCATGTGTATCTTCCATCCGAGCTGCGTCTGGATTGCGGCCGACAGCGCCTCCATGGCCGGGATCTCGCCGTGCACGATGAAGGTCTGTTGCGGCGGCCCGATGAACCCGCCGAGCCAGCGGAGGATCTCGCCCGAATCGGCGTGTGCCGACATGGATTCGATGCGCTCGATGCGGGCGCGGACCGGGACCATGCTGCCATGGATCTTCACCTGGGCCTCGCCGTCGACGAGCCGGCGCCCGCGCGTTCCTGCAGCCTGGTAGCCGACGAAGAGCACGGTGTTCCGCGAATCGGGGAGCGCGGCGGCCAGATGATGCAGCACCCGCCCGCCGGTCGCCATCCCGCTCGCCGAGATGATGACGGCGGGTGTCTTCGACTGCGTGAGCTGCTTCGACTCGGCGGCTGACGCCACCGTGCGGAACCGCTCGGTGCAGAACGCACAGACGTTCCGCTCGTGCCGCGCGTGCGCGCGGCGCCGCTCGACTGGTTCGCCGCGATCCGCCGGGCCGAGCGGGCCCTTCTCGTCGCGGTTCTCCGGCTGCATCTCCTCGTCCAGCTCGTGCAGCCGCTCCGAGTAACGCCCGAGCGCTTCGACGGCCATCGGGCTGTCGAGGAACACCGGCAGCACCGGAATCCGCTTCTCGTCCTCGAGCTTCCTGATCCAGTAGATCAGCTCCTCCACGCGGCCGATCGCAAACGAAGGGATGATCACGCGGCCGCCGCGTTCGACCGTCTGGCGGATGACGGCAGCGAGCTTCTCGCCGTCGTCCCCGTCGACGTGGCGGCGATCGCCGTAGGTCGATTCGACCAGCAGGTAGTCGGCCTCCTCCACGATCGTCGGGTCTGGCAGCACCGGACGATCGAAGCGTCCCAGGTCTCCGCCGAACAGGATCGTCAGCCCGTCTGCACGAACGCGCGCGTAGGAGGATCCCAGCAGGTGGCCGGCATTGATGAAATCCACTTCGACTCCATCCGCTGCCGGCATCGGCCTGTCGTAGCCCACGGGCTGGAGGAGCGACAGCGCCCGGAACGCATCCGCCTCGGTGTAGAGCGGCAGCGCCGGCCTGTGCTTCGAGTACTGCCCGCGGTTGGCGTTCTCGGCGTCCTCTTCCTGAATCCGCCCCGAGTCGGGCAGGACGATGTTGCAGAGGTCCTTCGTGCCGGCGGTGCAGAACACTCGCCCCTTGAAACCGTGCGAGACGAGGCGCGGCAGATATCCGCAGTGATCGAGATGGGCGTGCGTCAGAACGATCGCGTCGATGTGCGTCGTTTCGATGGGAAGGTCGTTCTGCCAGTTGCGGAGCCGCAGCTCCTTGGGCCCCTGGAAGAGCCCGGCGTCAACGAGGACCCTTGCGCTGCCGGTCTCGAGCAGGTACTTCGAGCCGGTGACCGTGCGCGCGGCGCCGAGGAAAGTCAGGGACAGAGTCACGCGAACAGCCCGACCTGCCCGCCAGTATGCCAGAACAGCACCGTGTCGTCCGGCCCGAAGCTGCCGGCTCGCACGTGAGCGATCAGGCCAGCCATGGCCTTGGCGGTGTAGGTCGGATCGAGGAAGAGCGCCTCGGTCCGCGCGGCAAGCTCGATCGCGGCCCGGGATTCTGCCGTCGGGACGCCGTAGCCCTCGCCAACGAATCGATCGTCGACCTCGATCCGCACCGCCTCGAACTGCCGGGACGGAAAGCCGAGCAGCGGTCCGAGGCCCGAGAGGATTCCACGGATGTCCTCCTCGAGCGAACCCGCCGGTTCATCGGCGCTGATCCCCAGGACGCGCGTGTCGACGCCGGCCAGCGAGCAGCCCGCCACGAGCCCGGCCTGCGTTCCTCCGGAAGACGAGGCGTGGAGGATCACGTCAGGGGGCTCGATCTGCTGGAGCAGTTCATCCACGGCCTGGACGAACGCGGCCGCGCCGAGCGGCGTGGAGGCGCCGAGCGGAATCAGGTAAGGCCGCCGGCCGACGCGGCGCAACGCCGCGGCGGCGGCCTCCATCGCCGGCGCGCGGTCCTCCCGCGACGGCACGTATCGCATCTCCGCGCCCAGCAGTCGATCGAGCAGCGCGTTCGCAGAAGGGGAGTCCGGCGGCGAGCCGTTCACGACGAGGATGCAGTGCAGCCCGAGCTTTGCGGCGGCGGCGGCAGTCACCCTCGCGTGGTTGGACTGTACCCCTCCGGTCGTGATCAGCGTGTCGGCCCCCTGTGCGAGCGCGTCAGCAGCGACCAGACGGATCTTCCGGACCTTGTTGCCGCCGAACGCGAACCCGATCGCGTCGTCGCGCTTGACGAGGAGCCGCGGGCCGCGGCCGAGCGCCGCGCGCAGCCTCGTCATCTCCTCGACGGGCGTGGCGGTCGGGGCGAGAGGAACGGCGGGAAGCACGGCAAGAGAGCCGAACATGCAACATAGAATAGTACCCGACGCCGCGCCGGAAGCGACAGCCTGCGCGCAGCCACATGTCGACCCTCCTTGACAGCCTGAAGTCGGACGCTCCGGTGATCGCGGCTGAGCTGCGCCCGCCGCGAGCGGAGCTGGAGGCGGCGGCCAGCAGGGACGCGTGGATCGACACGTATCACGCCGTCCGCGGCCTGACCCGCAGCGGCACTTTCGTGTTCCTGACCGACAGCGCCGTCGGATCCAGGGAGGAGGACAACCTCCGGCACCTGGTAAACAATCTCGGCAGCGACGTTCCCCGGATGAGCGTCGTCCCCTTTCTGACGTGCAAGCACACGCTGGAGTACTGCCTGGGGTATGCCGAGCGGGCGAGCCACCACGGGTTCGAGTCGCTGGTCGTGCTCGGCGGCGACAGGACCGTCGGGCCGCCACGATGCGTCGAGCACGCGTGGCAGCTTCGAGCGGAGATCCGACAGCGCCGGTCCGGACTCACGCTGGGCGGATGGGCCAACCCACACGCGGATGCCGCCGCACAGGTCGCCCACCTGCTCGACCCGGATATCAACGCGGAGTTCTATCTCACACAGATCGTGTCGCACCACAGCCGTGCGCAGGTGGCGCGATTCCTGGACGAGGCGGCGCGGCGGCGGCTCGACATGCCGGGACTGTTCGGCGTGTTCTTCTATCGGTCAGCGAACCCCCGCACGCTGGAGATGCTGCGGGGGTTTCTCCCGGTTCCGGTTGAAGGACTGACGCGGGATTTTGCCGCGGGGATGACGGCC
>DATIEW010000695.1:0-2017 GCA_035455585.1 Vicinamibacterales bacterium
GAGCCTAGAGCCTAGAGCCTAGAGCCCATGTCCTTGTCGACACTCGACAAGAGATGACCGAGCATACGAGCACTCTTGTCGATTGTCAACAAGAGACCGTGGAACCACAACGTTCAGCAGAACACATGCTGCCCGTGCCCATGGGGTGGTCGAGCGTTGGCGCCGCGTCGCGAACGCGCGGATGATCGTCAGTGGCTGCAGTCGCCGCCGTCCCGCTGCTAACTCCGCTGACTCTGTGGTTCGTCCCCCTCGTCGTCGTGACTCCGGCTCTCTCTCCTCTTGACAATCGACAAGAGACGGCCCCACAATGGCCCGCATATGGGTCGTCAGAAACAGGATCTCCTCCAGGGCACGCTCGACATGCTCATCCTGCAGACGCTGGCGCTCGAGCCGATGCACGGCTGGGGCATCTCGCAGCGCATCCAGCAGATCTCGCAGGACGTCCTGCGGGTCAACCAGGGGTCGCTCTACCCCGCCCTCCATCGCCTCGAGCAGCAGGGATGGATCGACGCCGAGTGGGACGCGTCGGAGAACAACCGGCAGGCCAAATACTATCGGCTCACGCGCACCGGACGCCGGCAGCTCACGGAAGAGCGCGAGAACTGGGCGCGCATGACCGACGCCGTGACCCGCATCCTACAGACGCAGGAACCGTGATGGAGGGACCACCTCCCGCTGAAGGCGGCAGGTCGGACTGACCAGTGCCTTCCTGGCTGAAGCGCGTCGGCACGATTTTCCGCCGGGGCTCGATGGAACGCGAGCTCGACGCGGAGCTCCAGTTCCACCTCGACATGCTCGCGGCCGAGTACGTGCGGCAGGGGTACGCTCCGCAGGCGGCCCGCCGCACGGCGCGTCAGCTCTTTGGCGGCGTCGAGGGCATCAAGGACGACGTCCGCGACGCCTGGCTGACGCGCCTCGTCGAGACCCTGGGCCAGGACATCCGCTACGGCCTCCGCGGACTCCGCAGGCAGGCCGGCTACGCCCTCGCGGTGGTCATCACCATGACGCTCGGCATCGGCGCCAACACGGCGATCTTCAGCGTCGTCAACGCCGTGGTGCTGCAGCCGCTCCCGTATGCGCGCGGCGAGGATCTGCTCCTGCTGCGCCAGCCGCGCACGGGCGTCGACAACACCGGCTTCTCCATTGTCGACATCGACGACATCAGGCAGCGGTCCGCCTCGCTCGACGCCGTCGTCGAATACCACAACATGTACTTCATCCTCCTCGGCGGCGAAGAACCCGAGCGCGTCGCCGCCGGCGTCGTGTCGTGGGAGTACTTCCAGACGCTCGGCGTCTCGCCCCTCATCGGGCGCACGTTCCGCTCCGGAGACGATGCGCATGGGGCCGAGGCGACGCTCGTGCTCAGTCACGAGTACTGGCAGCGCGCCTTCGGCGGAAGCCGCGATGTCGTCGGCCGCGTTGTCGAGATGAACGACCGCCCGCACACGATTGTGGGAGTGCTGCCGGACCTGCCGATGTACCCGCAGCCGAACGACGTGTACATGCCGCGATCGGCGTGCCCCTTCCGCATGAGTCCTGGCGATCGCGAACGGCGCGGCAGCGGGATGGCCTCTGCGCTCGGCCGGCGGCGTACCGGCCAGTCGCTCGCGCAGGCGCAGGCCGACCTCGCCAGCGTCGCGCAGAGCTTGCAGAGGGACCACCCGGAATCTTACCCGGCCGATCGGGATCACGCGCTGACTGGTGTTCCACTGCGCCGCGAGTTCACCCGGCAATTCGAGGCGACTCTGCTCATCCTCGCAGGGACGGCGGGCTTCGTCCTCCTCATCGTTTGCGCGAGTGTCGCCAACCTGGCCGTCGCGCGGACGATGCGTCGGGATCGGGAGCTGGCGCTGCGCACGGCGCTCGGCGCGAGCCACGGGCGGCTGCTGCGGCAGCTCGTGACCGAAAGTCTGATGCTGTCGCTCGCCGGAGGCGCCGGGGGGCTGCTCCTCGCGTTCGTGGGGATGGACCTGCTCGTGCAATACGCGGGACGGTTCACGCCCCGCGCCACGGAGGT
>DATIEW010000696.1:0-2013 GCA_035455585.1 Vicinamibacterales bacterium
GAAGGCGGGCCTCCTGGCGATGACGGCGGCATGGCTGACGCGAGTGCCCGTACGCGTCCATACCTTCACGGGCCAGGTCTGGGCCACACGCCGCGGGCCGTCCCGCGTTGCGCTGAAGGCGATCGACCGGCTCGTGGCGGGCGCAGCGACCCTTGCTATGGCCGACAGCCCGTCACAGCGCGACTTCCTGATCGAGCAGGGCGTCGCCCGGCCGTCCAAGCTCATCGTGCCCGGAAATGGCTCCGTGAGCGGCGTCGACGGAATGAGGTTCCGTCCCTCATCCGTGCTCGGCTGGGATTATCGCGAGCGGTTCGGGATCCCCGCATCCCACACGTTGATCCTCTTCATGGGCAGGCTCCACAGGGACAAGGGCGTGCTCGACCTGGCACGCGCGTTTGCCGCTCTTGCCGGCGAACGGCCGGATCTCCGGCTGCTGATGGTCGGGCCCGACGAGCAGGGGCTCCGCCGGGAGATCGAAGGCATCTGCGGGAGCTGCCTCGCGCGGCTCCATTTCGACGGTTTCACCACCACGCCGGAAGCCGCGATGGCTGCCGCGGACATTCTCTGTCTGCCGAGCTATCGCGAGGGCTTTGGCAGCGTCATCATCGAGGCGGCCGCGGCCGGAGTGCCGTCGGTGGCCTCCCGGATCTACGGCGTCGTGGATGCGATCGAGGAAGGCCGGACCGGACTGCTGCACGAGGCCGGCGACGTTGACGGGCTCATCGACTGTCTGCGGCGCCTGGCTGCCGACCCGGGCCTGCGCACCACGCTGGGCGGCGCGGCAAGAGATCGCGCGCTGCGAGATTTCTCGCAGGACAGTCTCACCTCGAAGGTCCTCGACGTCTACGCACGTCTGCTGGAAGGAACGGCCGATCGCCGCCCTGCCACCGTGGACGCTCACCCGGACCAGGCAACGAGGGCGACGGGCTGGTACGGCCGTTTCGGCAAGCGCGCCTTCGACATCGTGGGGGCCAGCCTGGGCCTCGTGCTGCTCCTTCCCGTCACGCTCGCGACGGCCCTGCTCGTTCGCCTGTCCCTGGGATCGCCCGTGCTATACCGCCACGAGCGCCCCGGACTTCACGGACTGCCGTTCGTGATGTTGAAGTTCCGCTCCATGGTCGAGCGAGTGGATGCGGACGGGCGCCCTCTGCCGGATGGAGACAGGCTCACACCGGTGGGACGCTTCCTGCGATCTTCCAGCCTCGACGAGATCCCGGAGCTGTGGAACGTCCTGAGGGGCGACATGAGCCTGGTCGGTCCGCGGCCGCTGCTGATGGAGTACCTGCCGCTCTACACGGCGGATCAGGCCCGCAGGCACCAGGTGCGGCCGGGGATCACCGGGCTCGCCCAGGTCAACGGCCGGAACGGTCTGAGCTGGGAGGAGCGCTTCCAGCTCGATCTCCGCTACGTGGAGAACCGCTCGTTCGCATGGGATCTGGCGATCCTCGCACGGACGGCGCGGGAAGTGATCTCGTGCCGCGGCATCAACCAGCCGGGGCGCGCGACGGTCGACTATTTCCGGGGGGACGTACGCAGCAATGGCTGACCAGCATCCACGACTCGCCTTCGCGGGAGACCGTGACGTCGCGGTCAACGTTCTCGATCTGTTGCTGGAGGTCGGCGATCGCCCGTCGGCGCTTCTTCTGCCGGACGAAGGGCGCGCCTCGCACGACGCGATGCTCCTCGAATCGTGCCGGCGCTCTGGAATCTCGCCCCCCGTCGTTCGTGCCCGGGAGCTCAACTGCGCGGCGGCGGTCGATTCCCTTCGTGCGCTGGACCTGGACTACATCGTCTGCGTGCACTTTCCTCACGTGATCCGGCGGCCCGTGCTTTCCGCGGCCAGGTGCGGCGTGTTCAACCTGCACCCGGCCTACCTTCCGTACAACCGGGGCTGGCACACGACGAGCTGGGCGATCCTCGACGGCACGCCTGCCGGCGCGACGTTCCACTACATGAACGAATCGCTGGACGCCGGGGACATCGTCTACCAGGAGCAGATCGCGGCAGATCCCG
>DATIEW010000697.1:0-6219 GCA_035455585.1 Vicinamibacterales bacterium
CCCAGATGCGGCAGCAACGTTCGAATTGCAGCGCGCCCCAGTACTGCACGCCAGACGACGAGTCGAGCGCCGCGACTGAGCATCGAAGCACACGCGCGCCGATCCCGAACAGGCGGGCTTCCACCTCGAGCAGCAGGTGCACCTGCGATCCGGGCCGCAGCGGACGCGACCCCTGGACGCGCGCGCCTCCCGTGCTCAGGTCCACGAGCGAGACGATGAGGCCGGGGCGGAGGACGGCTTTGATGCTGGAGACGACCGACTGCCCGAAGCGGGCAGCCTGACGCCGCTCCTTCAGCGGCTGATCCACGTGCGACTCCCCGATCGATACTGCAGAACCCGGGTCCTTCCCGTGACGCCAAGCACCCGCACGGCGTACTGCGCGCGGCGTCCACGGATGTACAGCGTGCCCGACGTCGCGGTGCCATCGGGGCTCATGGTCAGGATGCGAGGCACGCCGATGCGCACGCCGTCGGTCCCGCTTCCCGCGCGGCCGTCGGCGTCTGGAGTGCCCTCGAGCAGGCCGAATCGCACGCCGCGAAACGTGTACGACAGTTGTTCCGGCTCGCCGGCGCGCCAGTCGATACCGTCCCGGATGTCCACCGTCCGGATGCCGTTCCCGTTGCCGTCGACGAACGCCGTGAAGACGTAGTCGTCCGGCGAGGTCTCGAACCGCAGCGCCACGGCAGTCGAGCGACGAACCGCGTCCATGCGTATGGCCATGATGCGGCCGGAGAGGTAGCGTGCCGCCGACGCGGTCCGGATCTCGTCCAGCACCTCGCTCGTCAGGGGCACGACGATGGCCATCGTCGTGCCCGCGACCGCGACCGTGAAGAGACACTCGAGGACCGTCAGTCCCGAGTCGGGCCGGCGCATGTTCAGCCTTTGTCGTCCGGGCGCTCGCTCTTCTCGGAGCCGACCGTGACCATCGGCTTCAGCTTGAGGAAGCTCTTCTCGCCGATCCCCTTGATGTTCATCAGCTCCTCGATCTTCTTGAAGCCGCCGTTCTTCTGGCGGTGCTCGATGATGAGCTGCGCGGTCTTGGCGCCGATGCCCGGCAGCGCCTGGAGCTGGGCGGCCGTGGCGGTGTTCAGGTTGACCGGCGTGGCTGGCGCGGGCGCGGCCTTGGGAGCCTTGGCCGGCTTTCCCTGGGCGGTTGCCGAAACGGGCGCTGCGAGGGCCAGGATCGATGCCAACAGCGCGATGGCGAACGAGGTGCGACGCATGTGTCCTCCTTGCGCGGACCGCGCTCGGCACGGGCCGCCGGTTAGCAGGATGGTGAAGAGTGCATCCTGAATGGGCAATGGGCCATGGGCCATACACGATGGGCAATGGGCGATGGGCAATTACTGCTTCTATTTGCCGTGGCCCATTCCAATGGCCATCTGCCAGTCAGGATGCACTGTTCGTAACGGTCTCCCGACGCGTGCGGCATGAAGGCCGAGCCGCCTGGTTTCGAATCGCGAAGCGGGAGACCGCATCCAGGCCAGGCAAGAGGTGCGCCGGAACGCGGCGGGGCGCCACTGTCCGGGTAAACCTCGCCGGATGCTGATGTTGGTGGCCGGGTGCGTGCGTTGGGCAAGCGAGACGGCAGACCGGATGGATCAATGTGTCAACTGGGGGTGCGGCCGATCGATCACCCGCTGCGCCAGGCGGGAATCGTCTTACGGCAACTCCCGCTGACGAGTCTTGGTCCTGGAGTTGCCCACGGACTCGTTGAGTCTGTTCAGCGCTGCTTCTCCACTCGAAACGCCCGCGTGCCGACGGACTGCCCGTCGAGAAAGACCTCGACGGTGTAATCCCCCACGGGGAAGCCGCCGGCACTCTGAAGCTGGAAATCCGTGGCCGCGAAGTCCTTGTAGGCCACCTGCTTCTGGGGCTCGCCCACCACGCGTCCGGCGTACACCCAGCGCACGCTGAGCGTGCCTGAGCCGCGGCCCGTGGTGAGAACGGATATATACACGGTGTCGTTTGGCCCGAACTTGGTCGTGTGACCCGCGACAGTCCGGTCCGCGTTCAACGAGCGACCGAGCTGAATCGAGGCGACGCGAAGATCCTCATCCGCTCCGCAGCCGCACAGGCCGGCGAACAGGATGAGGAGCGGCAAGGGGATGTATAAGGGGCGCATAGAAGGTTGTTCCACGCTTGGACCTGTTGCCGCGGCGATCCAACCATCAACACGTAACGTGGAGAACCGCGTTCGTCTTCTGACCGGCCTTCGTCAGCACTTTGAGCGCCTCCTCCGTCGGCAGCACGATCAGCTCGACCCCGCGCTCGGCGGCCTCCTGCTTCACGTCGTCCATCACCGGCAGCCGGCCATATGCTCCCGTCCCGATGACGAGGCGGGTGCATCGCCAGGGAATGTCCTCCTCCAGCGACAGCGGGGTGTGCCCGAAGGCCTCGCGGAACCTCTTGGAAGCCTTCTTCCTGCGCCGGTGAACCTCACCGCGATCGATGACGATGTCGTGGTCGTACGTGACGCCGTCGATGTCGAGGACGCCGAACTCGAAACGGGCGTTGCGCATGGTACACCTCCTGAGACGCCCACAGCGAAGAGAACGCTAATACAGAAGGTACTGTATCCCTTCTTCCTTCTTCCTTCTTCCTTGACAACCCGCGCGCGCCGCCCCCGCGAAGCCCTATAATCGTGAGGCACGAACACCTTCACGGAGCAAAGAGACGATGACCTGGATTCTCGTTCTGGCGGTTCTGGCGGTCGCCGCGGTGGCTGTCATCGGCATCTACAACGGGCTCGTACGCCTCAACGTCCAGACGGACAACGCCTGGGCGGACATCGACGTGCAGCTCAAGCGCCGCTACGATCTCATCCCGAACGTCGTCGAAACCGTCAAGGGCTACGCCGGCCACGAGCGGCAGACGCTGGAAGCCGTCGTCAACGCGCGGTCGCGGGCGGTCTCGGCGCAGGGCGCCGGACCGGCGGAGCGGGGGCAGGCGGAAGGGGCGCTCACGGCCGCGCTCCGAGGCCTCTTCGCGCTCGCGGAGGCGTATCCGCAGCTCCGCGCGGCGGAGAACTTCGCCCAGCTCCAGGCCACGCTCGCGCAGATCGAGGACGCGATCCAGAACGCCCGGCGCTACTACAACGCGGTCGTGCGCGACCTCAACACGCGCATCCAGCAGTTCCCGTCTAACATCGTGGCCGGCATGTTCGCGTTCAGGACCCGGGAGTTCTTCGAGATCCCGGACGTGCAGAAAGAAGTGCCGCAGGTGAAGTTCTGATGAACGGGCGCGCATCCGGACATCAGCCGCCAGGTCGAGGATGCCGCGGTTCCGATGCACGACCCTCCATCCGCCGCGGTCCTTCGGCCCTCCTTCTCCTGCTGTCACTCGTTCTCCTGGACGCAGCGCCTGCCGGCGCCCAGCGTACGCTCGTCATCGAGCGATTCAACGCGACCGTCGACATCGGCGCCGACGGCACGATCGTTGTCGAGGAGACCATCGTCCCGCGGTTCACGGGATCCTGGAACGGCATCTACCGCACCATTCCCGTGCAGTACCGGACGCCGCAGGGGCTGAACTACACGCTGCGGCTCGACGTGGAGGCGGTGACCGACGGCGAAGGAGCGCCGCTGAAGTACGAGAGCAGCCGCGAACGCCACTACCGCAAGCTGAAGATCTGGGTCCCCGGCGCCCGGGACGCGACGCGCATCGTCAAGCTGCGGTACCGCGTGCCGAACGGGCTGAAGTTCTTCGAGGAGCACGACGAGCTGTACTGGAACGTGACGGGCGACGAGTGGGAGGTCCCGATCGAGTCCGCCTCGGCGCGCGTCCGGCTCCCGGAAGGGGTCGTGGGCGTTCGAGCAACCGCATTCCGCGGCGCCTACGGATCGACCCAGCAGGCGGAGGTGACCATCGACCCGGCAGAGGTCCATGTTGCGGCCATCCGAGGCCTGGGCTTCCGTGAGGGGCTCACCGTCGTCGTCGGCTGGAATCCCGGGGTGGTGCACCGGCCGACGGCGATCGAAAAGACCACGAATCTCGTCTACAGCAACCTGCCGCTCGCAATTCCTCCGCTGGTGCTCATCGGGATGTTCTACCTGTGGCGTGCGCGCGGCCGCGACCCCGAGCTGGCGCCCATCGCCACGCAGTACGAGCCACCAGAAAAGATGTCGCCGGCGGAGCTGGGAACGCTCGTGGACGGCAAACCCGACATGCGCGACCTCACGGCGACGATCGTGGACCTTGCCGTGCGCGGGTACGTGCACATCGAGGAGATCGAGAGCTCGAGCTTCCTCGGGCTGTTCTCGAACAAAGACTTCCGGTTCACGCTGAAGAAGCCGCGAGGCGAGTGGTCGGCGCTGCGGTCGCACGAGCGCGACATGCTCAGGGCGGTGTTCGCCGGCGCGGCCGATTCGGTGGAGCTGTCGGATCTCAAGAACAAGTTCTACAAGCATCTTCCGGGCCTGCGCAACGACCTGTACGGGATGCTCGTGCACCGCGGGTACTACACCGGCCGGCCCGATCGGGTGCGGATGCTCTACATGATCGGCGGCGCCGTGCTCGGGGTCGTGATCGCCGTCGCAAGTGCCGGCCTCATGACCGCCCTGGGCATGCAGCCGGGAGCCGGCGTCGCCGCCGGCATTCTCTCCGGGATCATCATCGCGTTCTTCGGCTGGTTCATGCCCTCGAGGACTGTGAGCGGCACGCGCGAGCTCGAGAAGGTGCTCGGCTTCCAGGAGTTCCTCACGCGCGTCGAATCCGACCGGCTCGACCGGATCGTCAAGACGCCGCAGATGTTCGAGGCCTTCCTGCCCTACGCGATGGCGCTCGGCGTCGAGGACAACTGGGCGAAGGCGTTCGAGGGCATCTACCAGCAGCCGCCGCAGTGGTACAGCGGCCCGGGCGGCGTGCACACGTTCCGCCCGAGCACGTTCACGAGCAGTCTGGGCCGCATGTCGTCGCAGGCTGCCACCGTGATGGCCTCCGCACCGAGGAGCAGCGGCGGCTCAGGCTTCAGCGGCGGGTCGAGCGGCGGCGGGTTCGGCGGCGGTGGGGGCGGCGGCTTTTAAAGTCACGGACCGCGTGCAGGGAACCGCGAACCCACGAACCGCGACCACGAACCGCGAACCGCGAACCGCGAACCGCGGATACTACCACGCTATGCCGTAATCCTCCCCGTGATTGCTCGATCCGCCCCACATCGTCCCGTTCTTCCAGTCGAAGAAGATCGCGTTGATCGGCCCTGACGTCAGCCGCCGGTAGTCGAGCCGGTAGCCCATCGCCTGCAGCTCCTGCCGCACCCACTCCGGCACGGCCTCGTTGAGCGTCAGGCGTCCGGGCTCGGAGCGGTGATCGTCGAACGAGCTGCGCAGCTGATAGCTGTTGAAGTTGGCCGCTTCCACCGCCTGCTGCACGTTCATCCCGAACTCCACGACGTTGAGGAAGAACTGGAGCAGGTTCTGATCCTGTGTGTCGCCGCCCTGGACCGCGAAGGAGAGGTAGGGGCGTCCGTCCTTGAGCGCGAGGCTCGGCGTGAGCGTGACGCGCGGACGCTTGCCGGGCTCGAGCACGTTGTAGGGACCCTGCGCCGGATCGAGCACGAAGCTCTGCATGCGCTGGCTCATGCCGATGCCGGTCCGCCCGGCTATGGCCGCCGGGATCCACCCGCCGCTCGGCGTAATCGACACGACCCAGCCCTCCTTGTCGGCCGACTGAATCGAAGTCGTCCCGGCCGTGAACCCCTCCTCGAACGAGCGGCCGCCGTTTTCCTGCGGGTCCGTCCGTTCCGTGTTCCACTGCCGCAGCAGATCGGGGAACGGGTTCGTGCCGTCCTGGAAGGGATACGGGTCACCCGGCCCGGCCCGCGGGTCGTTCTTCGACCAGTCGATCTGTTTGACGCGCGCACGGGCGTAGTCCTTCGACAGCAGGCCCGCGATCGGCTCATCGGGCGGAAAATACGGATCGCCGTAGTAGAAGTCGCGGTCGGCGAACGCCAGGTTCATGACCTGGTACAGCGCGTGGACGTACCGGGCGCTGTTGTAGCCCATCGCCTTGACGTCGAGGCCCTCGAGCATGTTGAGCGCCTGCAGCAGCGCGGGGCCCTGCGTCCAGGCCGTGAGCTTGTACACCTGGATGCCCTTGTAGTCGGTCATCGCCGGCTCTTCGATCTGCACCTTCCAGCGGGCCAGGTCCTCGACCGTGTGCAGACCTCCCATCTCGCGCGAGCCGCGGACGAACTCCTGCGCGATTTCCCCCTTGTAGAAG
>DATIEW010000698.1:0-2949 GCA_035455585.1 Vicinamibacterales bacterium
TGGGAGTTGGGAGTTTGCTCCCGTGCGAGTACCATCCGCGGGATGGAACGACGTGCTTTTCTCAAAGCGGGCGCTCTTCTGCCCGGCCTGGGGCTCCAGACGCCCTCGAGCGAGCCTCCAGCCGCCCGCCACTCTTCGTTCGATCCATGGGTGGAGGTTCACGCCGGCCACCTGCGCGCCAACGCTCAGGCGGTCTTCAAGCGGACGGGCGTGCCGATCCTGGCCGTCATCAAGAACAACGGCTACGGCGCCAGCGTGATCAACGTCGCACGCGCGCTCGAAGAGGTTCCCCACGTCCACGGGTTCGCGATCGTCAAGCTGCAGGAGGCGCTCGCGCTGCGCGACGGCGGAATCCGGAAGCCCGTTCTGCTGATGGGGCCGGTCGACGAACGCGACCTGACGGAGGTGGCCAGACGGGACATCGCCTTCATGGTCTACACGCCGATCGCGTCCGCGCTCGAGCGCGCCGCCGCGCAGGCAGGCAGGACGATGGCCGTGCACGTGTGCGTGGACACGGGGCTCGGCCGTGTCGGCGTGCCGCATGGACAGGCGTTCGAGCTGATCCGCGATCTCGCACGCGCACGCGGCGTGCGGATCGCCGGCGTGATGATGACATTCACGGAGGACCAGGCGTTCGATCGCGAGCAGCTCCGGCGCTTTCTCGCGCTGACCGCACGGCTGGACGAGGCGCGGATTCCCCGCGGCGCCAGGCATGCCGCTTCGTCTTATACGCTGTTTCAGCATCCCGACGCCTCCCTGGACATGGTGCGTCCGGGCATGGCGCTCTACGGCATCTATCCCGAGGCGGCGTTCCGGACGGCCGGCGTGCTCGATCTGAACCCGGCGATCGCGCTCAAGTCGCGGGTGGCATACGTCAAGCGGCTGCAACCGGGCGAGAGCGCCGGCTACAACCGTGCCTACATGGCGGACCGCCCTGTATGGGTGGCCACGCTGCCGGTCGGGCACGCCGACGGGCTGCCGCGCGTCGCCGCCAAAGGCGGGCGCGTCCGGATCGGCGGCGCGCTCTATCCGATCGTCGCATCCGTATCCGCGAGCCACACGATCGTCGAGATCGGCGACGAGCGGCGCGTCGAGATCGGCGACGAGGCCACGCTCTTCGACTGGAGCGCGGGTTCCCGTCCCGAGGATTTCGGGGCGGCATGCGGCGCGTCGGTCTACGACCTCACGATGCATCTCAATCCGCTGCTGCCGCGCAGAGTCGTGGACGGGTGACCGCGATTCGCGGTTCGCGGTTCGCAGGTCACCCATTACCCATCGCCCCATTGCCCATTGCCCATTGCCCATTGCCCATCGCGTCAGCGCGGGATGGCTACGACGTTGTCGCTGACGCGCGGGAAACGATCGAAGACGAGCGGGTCGTGGCCGGGGACGACCTGGCGTGGATCCGAGACGAGCTCGAGCATTCGGCGATGCGAGCGGCGGTTCGCGTCGGCATCGAACGTCTGAGCGATCGCGGCGCCGCGGTCGAGGTTCTCGTAGAGATAGAGGTTGTCGGACGCCAGCACGATCGTGCCGCGAGAGGTTCGCGCGCTGATGTACTGCGACGCGTACGTGTGCCGCCCCCCGGTGTAGACAGTGATGCCGGGGAAGATCTCGATGGCGTCTCCATCGACGAGCCGCAGGCGGCCGTCGCGCCGGGCACGGTCGAGGAGCGCGGCCCCCAGCTGGTCGATTCCGCGGTTCCGCGGCCGGCCGTCGGCGTCCACGTAGTACTCGTACTCCTCCATCTGAAGCCAGATCGTCGCGCCCGGAAAGAGGCCGGAGCCGTCCATGTGATCCCAGTGGACGTGTGAGACGACGATGTCGGTCACGTCGTGCAGCCGGATGCCCAGGCTGGCAAGCGCGCGGTCGGGACGGACGTAGTTCCTGGGCCTCCACCGCTCGATGTACGACTCGTTGTAGAAACCCGCGTCGAAGAGCACGGTCGCCCCGTCGTCGGCCTCCAGGAGCCAGAACATCATGGCGATGTCCGCGCGGCGGGCCGGATCCGCGCCCGCCACGAGCGACGACACCGGGAAATCCGCGAGCGTCGCGTAGCGGATGGCGTAGACGTTGTACACCGTCGGCCATGCCCGGTCCTGGTGCGCGACGGCCAGCGCGATCAGGACGGCGGCGACTGCGCGGAACACCGTCATGGGGACGTCAGTGAGGGTATCGCACCGCGGCCCCGGGTGGGCCCTCCTCGTTTGTCATTCCGCCTGTCCGCGCGCTATCCTCACCCTCCACCATCGAGACCTCCGGCCTGGCGGGGACGCCTGCGGAAAGGGGACCGTGCGATGTTCGAGATTGCAGAACTGGGTCGGACTCTCACGAAGGAAAAGTACAGGACCGAAGTCGCGGGCCTGCGCTGGCAGCTGCTCGACGCCCAGCGGCAGCTTCGTTCCGCCCCGTTCCCGCTCATCATCGTGTTTGGCGGGGTGGACGGCGCCGGCAAGAGCGAAACCGTCCACCTGCTCAACGAGTGGATGGATCCGCGCTGGATCGTCACCCGGGCGTTCGGCGAGCCGTCGGACGAGGAGCGCGAGCGCCCGCTGTACTGGCGTTACTGGCAGAACCTGCCGCCCCGCGGCCAGATTGGCATGTTCCTCAGCTCCTGGTACTCGGCCCCTCTGCTCGATCGCGTGCACCGGCGGATCGACACGACGGCGCTCGCGGGGGCGCTCAACCAGATTGCCGCCTTCGAGCGGACCCTCGCCGACGACGGCGCGGTGATCCTGAAGTTCTGGATGCATCTGTCGAAGAAGGCCCAGAGGAAGCGGCTGCAGCAGCTGGAGAAGGACCCGATCACCCGTTGGCGGGTCACGAAACAGCAGTGGCGCTACTGGAAGATGTACGGCAGGTTCATCGCCGCGGCGGAGCAGATCATCCGCCAGACCAGCGTCGGGGCCGCGCCGTGGATCATCGTCGAGGGAGCCGACGAACGCTATC
>DATIEW010000699.1:0-5560 GCA_035455585.1 Vicinamibacterales bacterium
AACCTCTGCGCCCGGCCCTTCCCCGCTCGGACGGCGACGGGCCGGCGCCTGGTCCGCCTGGGCGCACAGCTGTGCGACCGCGACCTCCGGCTGATCAACCGCGATTTCGAGCGCGCCTGGCTCCCCGACGCGCTGTCGCCCGGAGCAGCGGTGGAAGTACCGATCACCATCACCGCACCGGCGAAACCCGGACGCTACACGCTCAAGTTCGATCTCGTGAGCGAGGGCATCGACTGGTTCGAGGCGTGCGGCTCCCCCACCACGACCAGACGCCTGGTCGTCGTCTAGCGCGGTTCGCAGTTCGCGGTTCGCGGTTGCTCGAGGCAAGAGACTTCCGCCTGAAGGCGGAAGCTACGAATTCACAACCGGAAAACTCAGCTAGTTCGCCAGACGTGCGGCCGCCTTGCGCGCGGCGGCAGGAAGGGGAACGACAGCGGGATCGGCCGCGGCTTCGACGATCCGCCACGAATCGGCTTCTTCCAGGATCCTCGCGGCAAACGACGTGTGCAGCGCGTGCCCACCGCGGTGGGCGACGAGATGACCGATGACCGGATAGCCCACGAGCGAGAGATCGCCGATGACGTCGAGGATCTTGTGCCGCACGAACTCGTCCTCGAAGCGGAGCGCGTTGTTCAGCACGCCGGTCTCTCCGAGGACGATGGCGTTGTCGAGCGAGCCGCCGAGCGCCAGGCCGCGCTGCCGGAGCATCTCGACCTCCTTCAGGAAGCCGAACGTCCGCGCCGGCGCGATCTCCTCGACGAAACTCTCCTCGGTGACCTTCATCGTCCGGGTCTGATGACGGAGAAGGGGGTGATCGAAGCTGATGCTGTAGGTGACCTTGAACTGTTCCGACGGGTAGAGCGCGATCCGCTTGTCACCCTGCGTCAGCGAAATCGGCCGCAGCACCTTGAGGTACCGGCGCGGAACGTTGAGACGCTTGACGCCAGCCTCGTTGAGAATGAGGTAGACCCACGGCGCGGCGCTGCCGTCCATGATCGGCACTTCCGGGTGGTTCAGCTCGACGACCGCGTTGTCGATGCCCAGCGCGTTGAGCGCGGCCAGGAGGTGCTCCACGGTCTCGACGGAGACCGCCTCGCGCGTCAGTCCCGTCTGGTACTGGATGCCTCCCAGGTGCGTCACCGTCGCCGGGATCTCCAGGCCGCCCAGGTCGGTGCGCTGGAAGCGAATCCCGTGATTGGCCGGCGCGGGCCTCAACGAAAGTGTGACTTTGTTGCCGGAGTGAAGTCCGATTCCAGTGCAGGAAACGGCTCGTCGGAGGGTACGCTGCGCGTTCATGACCTCTTTGGTCGACACCGGGGGCGCACTTTCCAGCTCAGCAAACCCTCTGCCAAAAGGTGTCGGCAGTGACGTCGCCCGGGTTAGACTCGTAAATTATTGATACATTGAATGTTGGTGCCTTGGCCTCGCCTGAGCACGTCAACCAATCGAACAGATTGTGGTCATTGAGCCACACTGGCGGCCGTCGGGTCTGTGGCGAAAATACCACGATTGCTTCCAGGCACGGGATGGCCAACTCACGCCTCAGGACGCTGCCTGCGCCGGCGAGGCCGGCAGGATGTTGGCCAGGAACCGTCCCGTGTAGGATTCTCGGCTCCTCGCAACCTCTTCAGGAGTCCCCTGGGACACGACACGGCCGCCCTGCTCTCCTCCTTCCGGCCCGAGGTCGATCACGTGATCGGCGGATTTGATGACGTCGAGATTGTGCTCGATGATTACAACCGTGTTGCCTTGATCGACAAGTTTGTTCAGGACGTCGAGCAGCTTGTGCGTGTCCTCGAAGTGGAGGCCGGTCGTCGGCTCGTCGAGGATATAGAGAGTCCGGCCCGTGCCACGCCGCGAGAGCTCCTTGGCCAGCTTCACGCGCTGCGCCTCGCCTCCGCTGAGGGTCGTCGCCGACTGGCCCAGCTCGATGTACCCGAGACCCACGTCCTGGAGCGTCCGGAGCTTGGTTGCAATCGGCGGGAAGTTCTCGAGCAGCGGCGCTGCCTGGTCCACGGTGAGGTCGAGCACGTCGGCGATGGACTTGCCGCGGTACCTGATTTCGAGCGTTTCGCGATTGTACCTGCGGCCCTTGCACTCCTCGCAGGTCACGTAGACGTTTGGCAGGAAGTGCATTTCTATTGCGATCACGCCGTCGCCCTGGCAGGCCTCGCACCGCCCCCCCTTGACGTTGAACGAGAACCTCCCCGGACGGAAGCCGCGCGCGCGGGCGTCGGGGAGCATGGCAAAGAGCTCGCGAATGAACGTGAACAGGCCAGTGTAGGTCGCCGGGTTCGAGCGGGGTGTGCGCCCGATCGGCGATTGATCGATCTGGATGACCTTGTCGAGCAGCTCGATGCCCTCTATCGCGGTATGCGGTCCGGGTTCGTCGGCCGCCCGGTACAGGAGGCGTGCCAGGGCTCTGTAGAGGATCTCGTTGACGAGCGTGGACTTGCCGGAGCCGCTCACTCCCGTGACGGTGGTCAGAACGCCCAGCGGAATGGTCACGTCGATATCGCGGAGGTTGTTCGCGCGCGCGCCCCTGATGGCGACGCTCCCGCGCGTGGTCGGCCGCCTCGTCCGCGGCGTTTCGATGGCGCGGTCGCCGCGCAGGTACGCGCCGGTCAGCGACCTTGCCCCGTCCTGCATCAGCGCTGCCGGCGGACCCTGGAAGATCACGTGGCCGCCGTGCTCACCGGCGCCGGGTCCCAGATCGACCACGTAGTCGGCGGTCCTGATCGTCTCCTCGTCGTGCTCGACGACGAGCACGGTGTTGCCGAGATCGCGCAGGCGGGCGAGCGTGGACAGCAGGGCGCGGTTGTCCCGCTGATGCAGCCCGATCGAGGGTTCGTCGAGCACGTAGAGAACGCCGGTGAGGTTCGAGCCGATCTGCGTCGCCAGGCGGATTCGCTGGCCCTCCCCGCCCGAGAGCGTCGAGGCGCTGCGGCCCAAAGTCAGATAGCCGACGCCGACATCGTCGAGGAAGTGGAGCCGGTCGCGAATCTCGCGGATGATGCGGCTGGCGATCATGTGCTCCCGGTCGGAGAGCTCGAGGGCGTCGAACACGGCGACCGCTTCCGATATCGGCAGCGCGACGTACTCGGACATCGTGCGGCCCTTGACGCGAACGGCACGGCTCTGCGCCTTGAGCCGGCCACCCTGGCAGGCGGGACATGGGCGGAGCGCCCGGTACGGTTCGAGGCCCTCCTGCTCGAGCCATGTGCCCTCGTCGTATCTCCGCCGCAGGTTGGGAATCAATCCCTCGAAGCTGGCGCCGAACGGATCGTCCCGACGGGCGCTCCGCCGGCGGGCGGCGCGGAGGTCGGCCCGCTTCGCGCCGAAGCCGGCGCCGAAGAACAGCAGATCCCGCTGCCGGCGGGGCAGGCGCCGGAAGGGGATCGTGAGATCGATGCCGTGAGTGCGGCTCAGCGCCGCCAGCGCCTCGCGAACCAGTTTCCGGTCGCCCCTGGCCCACGGCGCGATCGCGCCGTCCTGGAGGGAGAGGGACTCGTCCGGCACGATGCGCGCCGGATCGAAGTCGTGGACGGCCCCGAGCCCCTGGCACTCGGGACACGCGCCGTGCGGCGAATTGAACGAGAAGGCGCGTGGCGTCATCTCCGGCATGCTGACGCCGCAGTAGGTACAGGCCAGGCGCCGGGAGAAGAGCCGATCCCCGCCGTCCAGCGTGTTGATGACGACGATGTCGTCAGACAGATTGAGCGCGATTTCGACCGATTCGGTGAGCCGGCGCTCGACGCCCGGCCTGACGATCACCCGATCGACCAGGACGTCGATGCTGTGATTCCGGCGCCGGTCGAGCCGGATATCCTCGTCGAGCGATCTCGACTGGCCGTCGATGCGGACCTTCGTGAACCCGCGGGCCCGCAGCGCCGCCAGCTCCTTCTTGAACTCCCCTTTGCGGCCGCGGACGATCGGGGCGAGCACGTTGATGCGCTCCTCGCCCGGCGAGGCCATGACCAGATCGACGATCCGTTCGAGGGACTGCGAGGCGATCTCCCGGCCGCAGAGGTGGCAGTGCGGGATACCGATGTTGGCGAAAAGCAGGCGCAGGTAGTCGTAGATCTCGGTGACCGTGCCGACGGTCGAGCGCGGGTTCGAGCCGGTCGTCTTCTGCTCGATCGCGATCGCGGGCGACAGCCCGTCGACCAGATCGACGTCCGGCTTCTCCATCTGCTCGAGGAACTGCCGTGCGTACGAGGAGAGCGACTCCACGTACCGGCGCTGCCCTTCGGCGTAGATCGTGTCGAAGGCCAGCGACGACTTGCCGGACCCGGACAACCCGGTAATCACGACGAGTCGGTCGCGCGGAAGTTCGACGTCGATGTTCTTGAGGTTGTGGACGCGTGCCCCGCGTACCGCAATCCAGTCGTGCGCCAAGCCTTTTTCCTTCTTCCTTCAGGCTGAGCGTCGTCAGCCGCCCACTGGAGCGGCGGACTCGGAGGTGCCCAAAACCACGATCTTAGCACGCTCCCCGCCTCGTTCCCTCCAGAGGGGCGTGCTAACATGCCGACCAGTGACCGGCCAGGAGCCCCGCCCCCCGTCCCTCGTCCAGGCTGTCGTGCCAGTCGTGTTCCTCATCGGCATGCTGGCTGCTTCGGTCTACCTCTTCGGCGATGGATCATCTGCGGGCCCGAACCAGATTGCCCTGCTTCTGAGCGCAGCAGTCGCTGCCGCGCTGGGGATGCTGAACGGCTATTCGTGGAGCCAGCTCGAGTCGGGCATCGTCCACGGAATCTCTCTGGCGCTCGGCGCCGTGCTCATCCTCCTCGTCGTCGGATCCCTCATCGGGTCGTGGATCCTGGCGGGGATCGTGCCGTTCATGATCCATATCGGGTTGTCGCTGCTGACGCCCGCGGTGTTCTATGCGGCCGCGTGCGTGATCTGTTCGTTCGTCGCGCTGGCGACGGGCAGCTCATGGACGACCGCTGGAACGATCGGCGTGGCCCTCATCGGAATCGCGACCGCCCAGAATCTCAACCTCGGCCTTGCCGCGGGAGCCATCGTCTCCGGCGCGTACTTCGGGGACAAGATGTCGCCGCTCTCCGACACGACGAATCTGGCGCCGGCCATGGCCGGCACCGATCTCTTCACCCACATCCGGCACATGGTGTGGACGACGGCGCCGAGCATCGTGCTGGCCGTGATTCTCTTCGGCATCGCCGGGACGATGCTCGCCGTTCCCCAGGACACCGGGAGCATGCGCGGAATCCAGGATGCGCTGGCGGCCCGATTCGCGCTCGGGTGGCATCTGCTGATTCCAGCCGCACTCGTCATCCTGCTCGTTGTCAGGCGCATGCCGGCCCTGCCGGCCCTGATGATCGGCGCGCTCACGGGCTGCCTCTTCGCCGTGCTGTTCCAGCAGGACGCCGTTCTCGCCTACGTGGGTTCGACGGATCTGCCGCGCCCCGTTGCGCTCCTCAAGGGCGCCTGGATATCGCTCTTCGACGGCTACAGGCTGGAATCGGGGAACGAAGCGCTCGACTCGCTGCTCTCGCGCGGCGGCATGGCCGGCATGCTCTCGACCGTGTGGCTGATCCTG
>DATIEW010000700.1:0-5766 GCA_035455585.1 Vicinamibacterales bacterium
CGCTCCCTTCAGTCCGTAGACCGCGCCCGAACCTCCGAAGAGGAGGATCACGGCCGCACCCAGGAAGAACAGCGCCACTCCAAGCACCGCTACCAACGCCCTGACGAGCCCGGACGCCCGCCCCTCGACGCCATCGGTTCCCCTGACAATGGCGAGTCCGCCCAACGCCGCGACTGCAGGGACGATGGGGAGGATGTAAAGATCCTGCTTGGCGGCTGACAGCGTGAAGAAACCTACGATCGTCAGGATCCAGAGCCAGAGGAGGTTGCGGACGCGGAGGCCTGGGCTGGTGTCGAGATGCCGCCGCTGCCGGAGGTCAGCCACCCACGTGGCGGCCGCCGCGGGGAGAAAAACGGACCACGGGAAGCTGTCGCCGAAGACCACGGGGATGTAGAACAGCGGGCCCCGGGCCGATTGAACGCCGTAGCCATCCGTGAACCGCGCGACGTTCTCGCCCAGGAAGAACGCCGTGATGTACGTCCATCCGTCCCGCACGTACAGCGCCGCATACCAGGGGACCACGATCGCCAGCACGATCGCGGCGCCGGCGGGGATCATCATCTCGCGAACGCGCCGGCGCTGCCCATGCAGCAGGAAGTAGGCAGCAAGAGCGAAGGCGGGCAGAACGGCTGCGACCGGACCCTTGGTCAGCATGCCTAGCCCGATTGAGACGTACATCAGCACGAGCCAGAGCCGCCGGCGGTGCGGATGCCGCTCCGACAGGACGAAGAACAGGAGCGACAGCGACAGGAACATCGAGATGTAGATGTCGATGAAGATGCGGCGGGCGAACATCAGGAATCTGGGAGCGATCGCCAGCCCGAGGGCCGCCCAGAGCCCGGCCTCGGTCGCCCTGCTGCTGCCGTCGCACCAGGCCGCGCGCGCCAGGAAGAACGCCGAGGCCACCAGCACGAGCGCGCCAAGCGCGATCGGAAGGCGTTGAACGCCGACAGACACCCCGAACAGGTGATAGAACGCAGCGACGATCCAATAGCTCAGAACGGGCTTGTTGAGGCGCGGCTCGTAGTTGAAGGTCGGGCTGACGTAGTCGCCGTGCTCGATCATCTCGCGCGGGGTCTCGACGTAGAATGCCTCGTTCGCATCCCAGATGGACGAGCCGCCCAGATCGACGAAGTAGGTCGCGAGGGCTGCCGCCAGCAGCACGATCAGTACGGAAGGCTGCCGGCGTCGTTCTTCCGTCACCCGTCCACCTTCACGTTCGTTGACCTACGCGGATCACAGGGCGGGAACTCGCCGCGAGGAATCGCGTCGCCCGTTTTCCGGCTGCGCTGTACGGCGGCTCGCTCCAAGGGCTGCGGCCGCCCAGTGCCGGGGTCCGCTCCGCAACAGGTTGGGGTCCTCCGAGTCAAGTGGATACCCAGCCCGCGTCAATGCCGAAAATGCCGCTTGCCCGTGAAGACCATCACCACGCCGCGCTCGTTGGCCGCGGCGATGACCTCCGCGTCCCTCACCGAGCCGCCGGGCTGCACGACGGCCGTCGCGCCCGCATCGGCGATCGCGTCGAGTCCGTCGCGGAACGGGAAGAACGCGTCGGAGGCCGCGACGGAGCCCTGCAGCGCGGCGCCGCCTTTCATGACGGCTACCTTCACAGCGTCCACGCGGCTCATCTGGCCGGCGCCAATCGCGAGCGTTCGATCGGCGCCGCTGAATACCACGGCGTTCGACTTCACGTGAGCCGACACCCGCCACGCGAACCGCAGCGCCGTCCACTCAGCTTCGGTGGGGATACGCTCGGTCACGACCTTGGGGTAGCCGTCCTGCGGCCAGGGGTCCCGGGCCTCCGCGACGCGATCCGGCTCCTGTTGCAGCATGCCACCGAGGAAGCTGCGCGTCTCATTGAGGAGGAACCTGCGCGCCTCCGTCATGGTGTCACCGCCGCCCGGGACGTTCATGCGGGCGAAATCTGCGGTGACCACGCGCAGATTCTGTTTCGTTGCGAGTATCTCCCTGGCCTCGTCCTCGATCCCGGGCGCGATGACCGCTTCGATGAAGGTCGCCGTCAGCTCCTTCGCCACGGACCGGTCGATCGCGCGGTTGAGCCCGACGATCCCCCCGAAGGCCGACAACGAGTCGGCTTCGCGCGCGCGGACGTAGGCTTCGGCTGCCGTCGTGCCCGTCGCGACGCCGCAGGGGTTGGTATGTTTGATCACGACGCCGATGGGCTCGCTGAACTCGAGCGCGATCCGCAGCGCCGCATCGAGATCGAGCAGGTTCGTATACGACAGTTCCTTCCCCTGGTGCACCTGCCACCGGGAACGGAGAACGTCAATCGGCATCCACACGGCCTTCTGATGCGGGTTCTCGCCGTAGCGCAGATGCCTGCTCTCGTGCTGACCCTGTACCGCCCGCCGACTCATCGCGCCGCCGTCGACCTCAGTCATCTGGAGAGCTGACGCAATCGTCCCGTCGTACTGGGCAGTGTGCGCGAAAGCCTTCTGCATGAGCCCGAACCGGAACTCCAGCGTGGGACCGCCGTTGCTGCCGAGCTCTTCGAGCAGCCGGCCGTAGTCGGCCGGATCGACGACGACGAGCACGTCGCGGAAGTTCTTGGCTGCCGCACGCACCAGGCTCGGGCCGCCGATGTCGATCTCTTCGACGAGCTCGTCGAAGGGAACGCCCGCGTCGGCTGCTCTCTTCTCGAACGGATACAGATTCACGACCACCAGGTCGACCGGCGTGATGCCCTGCGCGGCGAGCGCCGCGAGGTCGTCCGGGCGGTTGCGTCTCGCCAGGACGCCCGCGTGGATGGCCGGGTGCAGCGTCTTGACCCGGCCGTCCATCATCTCGGGGAACTGCGTCACGTCGGACACGCCGACAACGGGCAGTCCGGCCTCCGAGAGGGCGCGGGCGGTGCCACCCGTCGAGACGAGCTCGAAACCGAGGGCGGCGAGACCGCGCGCGAGGTCGACCAGGCCGGACTTATCGGAAACGCTCAGGATTGCGCGCATACTGCTCCGTTTTCTTGACATTTACACGGCCGGACCGCTACTATGGCGCCGGCGCTGGCGGGCCAGCGTCGAAAGCCGGGGCCGCGCACTCGCGGTCTTTTTTTGTGTCCGCCGCCGCCCCCGCGGGGTGCGGCCGGGCAGGTCATGCGGCGCCACGCGCCGCGCAATTGCAAGGCAGGAAAAGTACGATGCGTATCACAGGTAAGGTCAAGTGGTTCAACAACGCCAAGGGTTATGGCTTCATCGAACGCGACGGCGGCAGCGATGTCTTCGTCCACTTCTCGGCGGTCCAGGGCAACGGCTTCCGGACGCTCGAAGAAGGCCAGGCCGTAGAATTCGAGATCGTTGACGGCCCGAAGGGCCCGCAGGCCGGAAACGTCACGAAAACCAGCTGACCTCGTCTTGGGCCGGGGCGCCCTGTCGCGCCCCGGTCCTTACCGCCCCCCTCAATCACTCCCCCGGCCCCTTCAACCCCCGTACAGTAAGCGCGGCTTTTCCGTCCTTCACCGCCACGCGGAAGGCGACCTCCGAGTTCCCCGCCTGGCGAAGCTTGGTTACGTGGCTCTGCACGAGCGCGGCGAACTTGTGGAACGGCACGACGTCCTCGCCGTTCTGGCGCCGCACGTCCATCAGCGAATCGTAGAGCGTGTGGAGCTTGTCGATTTCGCGCGCGGCGTCCTTGAACGCCGTGACGTGGACCACCTGTCCGGGCGACGCTGCCGGCTGCTTCGTCGCCGCTTTGGGCGGAGGTGGCGCAAACGGTCCGGGACGTCCCTCCTCCCGCGCCCGCATGCCGCGATCCCACAGGTCGATCAGGGACTGAAACCGCGCCTGCAGCATCTCGAAGCGGAACCGGTCGCCCGTCCCCTGGATCTGGCCGCGATCGTAGCGCTTGATCAGCGCCTGCACGCGCCCGCGCGTCTCCCACGGCGGCCGCGGCAGCCTGCCCGCGAAGAACATGTTGTATTCCGCCTCGAGGCGCTTGAGGTCCGAAGCGAGGACCTCCAGATCGCGCTGGAGATCAGGAGGTTCCGCCATCGACATCGAGGCCGGTCAGCGGATGAGGAACCAGATCAGCGGCAGCCACAGCTCGCGGCCATATGGAACGGGACGGTCGTCGATCAGCACGTCGCACGCGTCGAACCGCCCGACGATCTCGAACAGCGCGCGAAGCTGCCTGGCTTCCGCCGGATAGAACCGGGCACGGTGCCGCAGCTGCCCGTGCACGGTCGTTTCGCGATGCTCGGAGGAGGCCCGGGCCAGCTCGAGCGCCCGGGGGTAGTCCGGTCCGTCGAACGCCGGGAAATCGAGCGAGACGGAGAACGGCCGTCGCGGCGTGCCGAAGAGCGCTTCGCCGAGCGCCGGATCGAGAGCCGCCAGCTCTTCGTCGGTTGGCTGCTCGGGCAGATCGACATAGGGCCAGAATCGCTCGAGCGGACGGTATTCCGGAACCTCGACGGCGGGAGGCGTGTTGTCGGGCGGCTTCATCGCTAGCCGTGCTTGCACGGCCCAGATGTGTGCGAACGTGTCAAATCCGGCCGTGCAACCACGGCTTAGCCGCGGCCGCGGAGCGGCCGCGGGTCCAGTAACCGCGATGGTATCTTGAGAGGGGCCGGCGTGCCAAGGTGGACGAGCACGCGACGGCGGGAGAGGACCGTGTGAATCTCGAGACGCGCGGAATCGGCCGGAACGGGAAGGTACTCGCGGTGTGACCAGCTTCAGGCAGATCCCATCGATCGAGCAGTTGCGGCAGCGGGAGTCGATGCGCCAGCTCGAAGCGGAGTACGGACGGGAGCCGGTCGTGGCGGCGCTCCGCGAGGAAGCGGCGGCGATGCGGGGCCGGCTGTCCGGCGGCGAGGCGCCTGAGGACGTCGCGTTCGCAATAGAACGCGCGCTGCCGGCGAGGCTTCGCGCGCTCGGACCGTCGCTTCGAACCGTCATCAACGCGACCGGGGTCGTCCTGCACACCAACCTCGGCCGGGCGCCCCTTGCCGCGGTGGCCGCCGAGCGTGTCGCCGCCATCGCGGGCGGCTACTGCAGCCTCGAATACGACCTCGAACGAGGCAGACGCGGCCGCCGCGACGTGCACGCCGAGCGGCTCCTCTGCCGGCTCACCGGCGCCGCAGCGGCGGTCGTCGTCAACAACAACGCCGCGGCGACGCTGCTCGCGCTGGCCGCCCTCGCCTCGGGACGCGAGGTCGTGATCTCGCGGGGTGAGCTCGTCGAGATCGGCGGGGGTTTCCGCGTGCCCGAGGTGATGGCGCAGTCCGGCGCGATCATGCGCGAGGTCGGCACCACGAACCGCACGAGGGTCTCGGATTACGCCGCCGCAATCTCCGACCGGACCGCGCTCATCCTCCGGGTGCACCCATCGAACTTCCGCATCACGGGGTTCACGGAGCGGCCGGGAGTCGGCGAACTTGTCGCGCTCGGCAGGCGTTTCGATCTCCTGGTGGCGGAAGATCTCGGCAGCGGTTTTCTCGGCCTGCCGGCTGGCACGGACGCGCTTCGCGAAGAGCCGTCGGTGCGGAGCAGCATCGAGGCCGGCGTCGACCTCGTGACGTTCAGCGGCGACAAGCTGCTCGGTGGTCCCCAGGCCGGCATCATCGCGGGCAGCGAGCCGGCCGTTTCCATGGCCCGGAGCCACCCGCTGATGCGCGCGCTGCGCGCCGACAAGATGGCATACGCGGCGCTCGAAGCGACGCTGCTCGAGTACGCTGCCGGCCGCGCGGCAGAAACCATCCCAGTCGTCCAGATGACCCAGGCGTCCGCTGAGGCGGTCGAAGAACGGGCCCAC
>DATIEW010000701.1:0-9245 GCA_035455585.1 Vicinamibacterales bacterium
CCATTCGCCGTCGAAGCCCCACGCGCGCGGGGAATCGTGGTTGATGATCTCGTCGAGGTTCCGATGATCCTCGGCGTGCAGCACGATGGGCCGGTCGACCGAGCCGCGCACGTGCCTGGCGAACTCCTGCATGAAGGGGAGCGGGCTGCTGTCGATGAGCGCGTGCGTGGCGTCGAGTCTCAGACCGTCGAGATGATACTCGCGGATCCAGTGGACCGCGTTGTCGGTGATGAACCGGCGGACGAGATCGCTGCCGGGACCGTCGAGGTTCACGGCGCGGCCCCAGGGCGTCTCGTGCCGATCGGTCAGGTACCGCGGCAGGAATCGCGGAAGGTACGCCCCTTCCGGGCCGAGGTGGTTGTAGACGACGTCGAGGATGACGGCGAGACCCAGGTGATGCGCGCGGTCGACGAGCGCGCGCAGATCGTCGGGCCGGCCGTAGGCGCGGCTCGGCGCGTACGGCGAGGCGCCGTCGTACCCCCAGTTGCGCGAGCCCGCGAAATCGGCGACCGGCATGATCTCGATCGCCGTCACCCCGAGATCGCGGAGTGCCTCGAGACGATCGCGGACGGACGCGAACGTCCCGTCCGGGGCGAACGTCCCGATGTGCAGCTCGTAGATCACGAGACCATGGGCCGGTACGCCGCGCCAGCCGCGATCGTGCCATGCGAACGCGCCCGGATCGACGACCTCGGACGGCCCGTGCACGCCGTCGGGCTGGAAGCGTGACGCCGGATCCGGCAGCAGGTCGGATCCGCCGAGGCGGTAGCCGTAGCGCTGTCCCGCGCCGACGTCCGGGATCAGGAGGTCGAAGATGCCGCCGCCGACCTCCACCATCTCGTAGTCGCCCGACATCGGCCCGCCCTGCAGCACGAGCCGCAGGTCGGTGCCTTCAGGCGCTACCGTGCGGAACCTGACCCCGCCGTCGACCCGCAGCGCACCGAACTGCGCGTGCCACATGATCTCAGTCGAGTCGTCAACACCCAATCTCCAACTCCCGATTCCCAAGGCGTTCCCACTCGTGTCCTCCGGGAACCCTGGGAGTTGGGAATTGGAAGTTGGAAGTTGGCACAGCTTGATTCTCCAGCGCTCTGCTAGAGCAGATCAAAGATGCCCCAGAGCGGAATCCGCACCCAGTCGGGGCGGTTGTTGAGCTCGTAGTTCAGCTCGTACAGCGCCTTGTCGAGCATGAAGAAGCGCAGCAGCGCGTCGCGCTGGGACGGCTCGACCGGCAGGAACAGGGCGCCGTCGGCAGCCACGAAGTATCCGCGCAGGAACGCCGCCGTCGCCCACGTTTGCCAGATTCGTGCCCAGGGCTCGAGCCGGGTGAAGTCGGGCGGCCGGTCCATGGTGTGCTCGAAGAGCGCTGCGTACGCCGCGTAGCCGAACGAGCGGAGCATGCCCGCGACGTCCTTGAGCGCCGATTGTTTCTCGCGCCGCCGCTCGAGCGGACGCGCCGGCTCCCCTTCGAAGTCGAGGATGTAGAAATCCCCTTCGGCCCAGAGGACCTGACCGAGGTGATAGTCGCCATGCACCCGGATCTTCGCGATGGAGAAATCCAGCGAGGGACCGAGGAGGATGGCGTCGAGCAGCTGTTCCTTCGAGGCCACGAGCGCGCGCGCCCGCGCCGCCACGCCAGATGCCGCGACGCTCGACGTCTCGTCGACCTCGCCGCGGAACCGCGCGTCCAGCGCCTGGAGCGCCATCTGTGCCTGGTCGATCGAGTCGCCCGAGACCAGCGCCAGGTCGTCCCGTGTGAACGGTTCGGGGGCGAACGCGGGGTCGCTTGCATCGCTGGCGAGGGCCAGGTGCATCTCGGCGGTGCGCCGGCCGAGCGTCTCGGCAGTGCGCAGGTAGCCGCTCATCACATCCTGCACCTGTCTGGGAACGTCGCTGAAGGCGAGCGCCGCGAAGCCGGACGCCGGGGGCGCCTGCGGCGCCTCGCGCGTGGAGACCTGGTCGTAGAACCGGCTCAGCTCGTCGGTCGCGTGGGCCCAGCCGTCGGCCTGGCTCTCGACGAGCTGCTGCATCATGGCGATCGTGGCGGGCGGCTCGGTGGCGCATCCGTACTCGAACGCGCCCGTCACCGCAGGCACGCGCGAGAAGCCGATTCGGTCGGTCAGGTGGCGCGCGACCTCGAAGTCCGGGTTGATGCCGGGCTGGATCCGGCGGAAGAGCTTGAGGATCAGCCGGTCCCCATAGACGATCGAAGTGTTGCTCTGCTCGGCCGACAGATGCCGGATGCGCAGTGGTTCGCCCGGCGCGCCGCGCACCTCGGCGAACCGGCCGGTCTTGAGCGCCCTGACGCTCCCCCGTTTCGTCTTCATCTGCTCTTCCCGGTCCACGGCGTCCATCAGGGCGCGTCCGAAGCGCTCGTTCACCCAGGCGTCGAAGAGCACGCCCTTCCGCGCGCCGGTGACGTTGGCGAGGATCACGTGCGGCGACCGTTCCTCGAGGCCTCTCGCGTCGGCCGCGCCGCAGACGGTGAGCGGCAGAAAATACTGTTCGCGCGATCCGTCCTCGAACTCGACTTCGACGAGCGTGAGGAAGAGCGGCTGCGCGCCGCGGCGCAGCAGGCCCCAGTCGACGAAGCGGGCGGCGCGGGTCGGCCGGGCCTTCCCGCCGAACCAGCGCTGGCGCAGCAGGAACGGCAGCAGCAGGTCCCGCTCGATGAGCGTCCGGACGTTGCCGTCGAGCAGCGTCTCCCACGCGGCGCCGACGAGCAGGCCCGGCGCAGCCGGCACCTCGGTCGCCGTCTCCGGCGCCACGCGCGCGGCAATGGCCGGCACGGCGGTGAGGAGGCGGAACCAGTAGAAGGCGTACGGCCCGAGCGTCAGAAAATACGGCAGCTCGCCGATGCGCGGGAACTCGGTGTGCCCCAGCATCTCGATCGGAATCAGGCCGCGGAAGCGCCTGAGGTCCAGCTCGACCGGCTGGACGGACCTCGAGAGGTTCGCCACGCAGAGGACCGTGTCGTCCTGGTACTTCCGCACGTAGATCAGGACCTTGCGGTTCCCGGCCGGCAGGAACTCGATCGTGCCACGCCCGAACACCTGGAACTGCTTGCGCAGGCCGATCAGCCGCTTCGTCCAGTTGAGGAGCGAAAACGGGGAGCGCTCCTGCGCCTCCACGTTGATCGACTGATAGCCGTAGACCGGGTCCATGATGGGCGGGGCATAGAGCCGCGCAGGGTCGGCGCGCGAGAAGCCGCCGTTGCGGTCGCTCGTCCACTGCATGGGCGTCCGCACGCCGTTGCGGTCGCCCAGATAGATGTTGTCCCCCATGCCCAGCTCGTCGCCGTAGTAGATGATCGGCGTGCCCGGCAGCGAGAAGAGGAGGCTGTTCATCAGCTCGATGCGTCGGCGGCTGTTCTCCATCAGCGGCGCGAGGCGCCGCCGGATCCCGACATTGATGCGCATCTGCGGGTCGGCCGCGTACGCCTGGTACATGTAGTCGCGCTCTTCGTCGGTGACCATCTCCAGCGTCAGCTCGTCGTGGTTCCTCACGAACATCGCCCACTGGCAGATCTCGGGGATGTCGGGCGTCTGCCGGAGGATCTCGACGATCGGGTGCCGGTCCTCCTGCCGGAGCCCCATGAACATGCGCGGCATCAGGGGGAAGTGGAACGCCATGTGGCACTCGTCGCCGTCGCCGAAGTAGGGGCGCACGTCGGCCGGCCACTGGTTCGCTTCCGCCAGCAGCATGCGGCCCGAGTAGGTCCGGTCCAGCTCGCGGCGGATATGCTTCAGCACGTGATGCGTTTCCTCGAGGTTCTCGCAGATCGTTCCCTCACGCTCGATCAGATACGGCACGGCGTCGAGCCGCATGCCGTCCACGCCGCGGTCCAGCCAGAAGCGCATGACGTCGATCATCGCCTCCAGCACCCTCGGGTTGTCGAAGTTCAGGTCCGGCTGGTGATGGAAGAACCGGTGCCAGTAGTACGCCTTGACCGTGTCGTCCCAGCTCCAGTTCGACGATTCGGTGTCGGTGAAGATAATGCGGACGCCGTCGTACTTCTGTTTGGTGTCGCTCCAGACGTAGAAGTCGCGTTCGGGCGAGCCCGCCGGCGCGCGTCGGGCGGCCTGGAACCACGGGTGCTGATCTGACGTGTGGTTGATGACCAGCTCGGTGATCACGCGGATCCCGCGCCGGTGCGCCTCGGTCGCGAACAGGTCGAAGTCGGCCAGCGTGCCATAGCTCGGATGGATGTTCTCGTAGTCCGCGATGTCGTATCCGTCGTCCTTCAGGGGCGAGGGATAGAAGGGAAGGAGCCAGAGTGCCGTGATCCCGAGATCCTCGAGGTAATCGAGCTTCTGCGTCAGGCCCGCGAAGTCCCCGACGCCGTCGTTCGTGCTGTCGAAGAACGCCCGGACGTGCGCCTGGTAGACGATCGCGTCCTTGTACCAGAGCGGGTCGTCGGTCATCAGGAGTTCTCGAAGGACTCGGGCGGCAGCCCAGCCGGAAGCTGTACGTGGAGGATGTGGGCGACCCGCGCCCGCGGATCGAGGCGGACGTAGTTCCACTCCCCGCGCCAGCGGTAGCGCTCCTCCGTGAGCAGTTCGTGCACCTCGATGTCGCTGCCGGACGGCAGACCCCACGTCCAGAGCGGCAGCTGGACGAAGCCGTGCTGCAGGTTGAACGGATCGACGTTGACGACCATGACGAGGAGGTCCGAGCCGTCCGTGGAGCGCTTGCTGTAGCAGAGCAGCTCCGGGTTGTCGGTCTGGTGGAACCGCAGACCCCAGTCGTGGTGCAGGGCGGGATGCGCCTTGCGGATGGCGTTGACGCGGCCGATCATCTCGGCCAGGCTGTGCGGCCGATCGAAGTCGCGCACGCGGATCTGATACTTCTCCGAATCGATGTATTCCTCGCTTCCCTCGCGCACCGGGACGTTCTCGAGCAGCTCGAAGCCGCTGTAGATGCCGTAGCTGGCCCCGAGCGTGGCGGCGAGCACGAGCCGCACCTGGAAGGCCGGCCGTCCGCCGCGCTGAAGGTACGCGTGGAGGATGTCGGGGGTGTTGGCGAACAGGTTCGGGCGCATGTACTCGCGCACCTCGGTTCCGGTCAGCTCCGTGAAGTACTCGCGCAGCTCGGCTGCCGAATTCCGCCACGTGAAGTAGGTGTAGGACTGCGAGAAGCCCGCCTTGGCGAGGTGCTTCATGACCTTGGGCCGCGTGAAGGCCTCGGAGAGGAAGATCGCGTCCGGGTGGGCGCGCCGGATGTCATCGAGCGCCCACTGCCAGAACCGGAACGGCTTGGTGTGCGGATTGTCGACGCGGAAGATCCTCACCCCATGCCCGATCCAGAACTCGATGACGCGCTTGAGCTCGCGCCAGAGCGGGTCCCAGCCCTCCGAATCGAAGTTCAGCGGATAGATGTCCTGGTATTTCTTCGGCGGGTTCTCCGCGTACTTGATCGTGCCGTCGGGCCGGTGCCGGAACCACTCAGGATGCTGGCGCACGTAGGGGTGGTCGGGCGAGACCTGGTAGGCGAGATCGAGCGCCACCTCGAGGCGGTGGCGGCGTGCCGACTCCACGAACCGGTCGAAGTCGTCGATGGATCCGAGCCCCGGGTCCACCGCGTCATGCCCTCCATCCACGGATCCGATCGCCCACGGGCTCCCCGGGTCGTCCGGGGCGGGAACGAGCGTGTTGTTCCGGCCCTTGCGGAAGCTCCGGCCGATGGGGTGGATCGGCGGGAGATACAGCACGTCGAACCCCATGGCCGCGACGTACGGGAGCCGCCGGGCCGCCTCGTCGAACGTCGCGCTCCGGGACGGGTCCGTGCCGGCCGACCGCGGGAACATCTCGTACCAGGCGCCGAACCGCGCGCGCTCGCGGTCGACGATCACTTCCAGCACACGGTCGTACCGCGTGGCGAGGCTCCGGTCGGCGTGGCCGGCCATGACCCGCTCGATGTCTTCGGCCAGTGCGGCTGCGATCCGGTCGCCGGCCGGCAACCGTGTGTCCTCGATCGTCGCGGCGCGATCGTCGAGAAACCGTGTCGCGTCCGCGACGTCCGCCTCTCCGCCGGGCTTGTCGCCGTCCTGAATCCGCTCCCGCGTCAATCGTATGAGCGCCGCGCCCTCGAGCAGTTCGCTCAGGACCTCCATGCCTGCCTTGACTTTCGTCGCCAGCTCGTGTCGCCAGCTTCCGAAGCGGTCCACCCAGCCTTCCACGGTGTACTCGTAACGCCCCAGCGCCTCGACGCGGAACCGCGCCGTCCAGCGGTCGTTCGGGAGCGGCTGCATCGGCACTTCCTGCCAGTGCCGGTCGCCCGCCCGCCTGAAGTGCAGGACGGCGGCGAGCGTGTCGTGCCCGTCGGCGAACACGTCGGCAAGGACGATGACCTGCTCGCCGACCGTGCGCTTGATCGGAAACCGCCCGCAGTCGATCTCCGGGCGCACGGCTTCGATCACGACCCGCCGCCGCAGCGACGGATCGAGCGCCGCACTGCTGCTCCTTCCGGGTCTGCGCGTGGTGGTCCGGGCCGTCTTGCTGTCCGTCTTCATCATCAGCCTTCCGCTTTCTTCTTCCCGAGCCTCAGTGCCGCCATGGACCGGGCGCGGAGCCGGTAGCGGTCGCCCGCGCGGAGCCGCCGCGGGGGCTGCTTCGGATCGGATGTGTCGACGAGCGTCTCCCAGCGTTCGAGCGGCGGAGTCGGCGGCAGCGCGAACGCGATTGGTTCCGCCCCGCCGTTGAGAAGGAGCAGGAGCGTATCGCCGATGATGGGCTCGCCGCGCTCGTCCACCTCGTCGATGGCGTCGCCGTTGAGGCGGACGCCGATGCACCGGACGTCCGGCGAGTTCCACGTCTCGTCGGTCATCTCGCGGCCCGACGGGTCGAGCCAGGCGACGTCGAGCACGTCGGCGCCGCGGATCCGCCGGCCCTGGAAGAAATTGCGCCGTCGCAGCACCGGCTGCTCCTGCCAGATGCGGACTACGCGGCGCGTGAACTCCAGGAACTCGCGCTGATCGGGCGTCAGCTCCCAGTGCGTCCAGCTGATCTCGTTGTCCTGGCAGTAGCCGTTGTTGTTGCCGTGCTGCGTGCGGCCGACCTCGTCGCCCCCGCTCAGCATCGGCACGCCCGACGAGAGGAGGAGCGTCGCGATGAGGTTGCGGCGCTGGCGGGCGCGCAGTTCGAGGATCCGCGGGTCGTCAGTGGGGCCCTCGACGCCGCAGTTCCAGCTCAGGTTGTGGTTCTCGCCGTCCTGGTTGTTCTCGCCGTTGGCCTCGTTGTGCTTCTCGTCGTAGCTCACCAGATCGGCCAGCGTGAAGCCGTCGTGCGACGTGACGAAGTTGATGCTCGCGTACGGCCGACGGCCGCTCTGCTCGTAGAGATCGCTGCTGCCCGAGAGCCGTGTGGCCAGCTCCGACATGACGCCGGGGTCGCCGCGCCAGAACCGCCGGACCGCGTCGCGGTACTTGCCGTTCCACTCGGTCCACTTGGTGGGGAAGTTGCCCACCTGGTAGCCGCCCTCGCCGAGATCCCACGGCTCGGCGATGAGCTTGACCTGCGACAGCACGGGATCCTGGTGGATGATGTCGAAGAAGGCTCCCAGCTTGTCCACGGCGTACAGCTCGCGCGCCAGCGCGCTCGCGAGATCGAACCGGAACCCGTCGACGTGCATCTCGAGCACCCAGTAGCGCAGGCTGTCCATGATGAGCTGCAGCACGCGCGGGCTGCGCATGTTGAGCGTGTTCCCGCACCCGGTGAAGTCTTCGTAGAACCGCCGGTTGTCGGGACGCAGCCGGTAGTACGTCGAGTTGTCGAGGCCGCGGAGCGAGAGCGTCGGGCCGAGGTGGTTGCCCTCCGCCGTGTGGTTGTAGACCACGTCGAGGATCACTTCGAGCCCCGCGGCGTGGAGGGCACGGACCATCATCTTGAACTCGCGGACGGACTCGAGCGGAGAGTCTGCGGCCGCGTACCGGATGTCGGGCGCGAAATAGGACAGCGTGTTGTACCCCCAGTAGTTCCGCAGTCCTTTCTGAACCAGGTGCCAGTCGTCCGTATGATGGTGCACGGGCATCAGCTCGACCGCCGTGACGCCCAGGCTCGTCAGGTGCCGGATCGCCGCCTCCGACGCGAGGCCGAGGTAGGTGCCGCGCAGCGTTTCGGGCACCTGGGGGTTGAGCATCGTGTAGCCCTTGACGTGCAGTTCGTAGATGAGCGTCTCGTGCCAGGGAGTGCGCAGCGGCCGATCGCCTGCCCACGTGAACGCATCGTCGACCACGGCCGCGAGCGGGGCATAGGGCGCGCTGTCCCGTTCGTCGAACGTCGAATCGTCGCCGGTGGAGGCCTGGAAGCCGAAGAGCGAGTCATGCCACCTGGTCGCGCGGCCGACGACCTTGGCGTAGGGATCCAGGACGAGCTTGTGCGGATTGAAGCGATGGCCCTCCTCGGGCGCGTATCGGCCGTGGACCCGGTAGCTGTAGAGCTGTCCGGGGTGCACGTCGGGCAGGTAGCCGTGCCAGACCATGTCCGTCTGCTCGGGCAGCGGAATGGTCAGCGACTCGACGTCCGCGTCGGCGCTGTCGAACAGGCACAGCTCGACGCGCGTGGCGTGCTCGGAGAACAGCGCAAAATTGACGCCCACGCCGTCCCACGTCGCGCCAAGCGGGTATGGAGTTCCGGGCCAGACGCGAAGGCTGTGCTTCGGCACAAACCCATAGACTACTACACGGGGGTTTCCTCACGAGGGTTCACGCACGGGATTCCCGCACGGGTGCTGCGTGCGGCAACCTGCATGGGGGAAGCTCCGTGGAGGAACCGCCCATGAACGTCACGTGATGATCCCCCGTCCTGAACCGCCCTCGCTCCCCCTCCTTCGCCGATGGGCGACGCTGCTCGACGCCGCGTTCCGCGTACCGGGAACGAGCATCCGCTTCGGCCTCGACGCCCTGCTCGGGCTCGTGCCCGGCATCGGCGATCTGTCCGCGCCGGTCTTTGCCGTGATCATCCTGGCGACCGGATTGCGCATGCGGCTTCCCGCGATCGTGCAGGCGCGTATGGTCCTGAACGCGGCGCTGGACATGCTGCTGGGGCTCGTGCCCGTCGCCGGCGACGTGGCGGATGTCTTCTGGAAGGCGAACCTGCGGAACATGGCGCTCCTCGAACGCCACGCCCGGCCGGGCGTCCCGCCGGCAAGGGGGGACTACCTCTTCGTCTACGTCAGCGTCGCGATCGTGGTCCTGATCGCGCTCGTTCCAGTTGTTGTCGTCCTGTGGCTGCTGTCCAGGTTCCCAC
>DATIEW010000702.1:0-3124 GCA_035455585.1 Vicinamibacterales bacterium
CCTGCGCCTTGCCGCCGCGCAGGTCGATGCCCCAGCCGCCTACCCAGCTCACGGCGCCGGACAGCGTGAGGTTGGCCGCGGGCTCGACACCCGAGGTGTCGTAGGCGACCGTGCCGGTGCCGGTCTTGAACTCGTAGAGCGCAATCGCCGCGTTGTCGAAGCGGTTGCCGCCGCTCGCGACCGTGCCGTCGTAGAGCGTCAGCGCCTTCGAGATCACCAGGTCCGGGTCGACCTGCGTAAGCGGCACGGCGTCCGCGAAGTCCTCGATCGCGGCTTGCATGACATTCGCCGCCGTCGCGCAGTCGGTCCAGCAGTTGTGGAACTCCTGGCGCAGGCGCACGACCAGGCGTGACTGGTCCGGCGTGTCGAGGTTGATCTTTGCGCGCACCGCGGCGTAGGCGACGTCCACGTCCGCTTCCCCGAAGAAGGGCGATTGCGGAGTGGTCGCGCCCGAGGAATGGCAGCGCGCGCAGTACTGCGTGAGCAGCGGGTAGACCGTCGAGCCGAACTGCGCCGAGCTGGCCGGGAACGACTTGCTGTCGCCGACTTCCTTGATCGGCGGCGGCTGCAGCGGCGCGCCGCGCGTGCCGCCCATCGTCTGGCCGGCCCAGTTGCGGATCCAGACGGTGAGCTGGTCGGCGCAGGCCGAGTCGGCCGCGAGCCAGCAGTTGTGGCCGCCGCCGACCTTCGTGACCATCAACGAGTCGCCGGGGTTCGCGAGGTCGACGACGCCGTTCGCCGCCTCGTAGGCGAGGTTGATGTCGTCGTTGCGCACGAAGCTCGGCACCTGGCCGCCCGTGCCGTGGCACTGGCCGCAGCGGTTCGCCGCCTGCAGGTTGTCCCAGACGTTGAGCTTGAACGCCTGCACGTCCTGGCTCGCCGGCGGCGGTCCCGCATAGGCGGCCGGCGGCGGCGAAGTCGTCGGCGGGTTCTCCGTGGTCGAGGCGCCGCCGCCGCAGCCCGCAAGCGCGAGCAGCGTGAGCGCCGGCAGGAGGGCGGCGAGGACGCGCGTGCGGAAACTGTCGCTGCGGTTCATCGTCTGTCCCTCAATCGCCCATGCAGTACGCGGCAGCGTCGGCGAAGGCCTGCTTCAGCCGGAAGCCGCTGGAACGGAACGCATTCGTCATCGTCGCGAGCCGGTTGCGGTCCGCCGTGTCCTGCGGCGCGCGCAGGCAGACCGTTCGGAACACCTTCTCGACCTGGCAGGACGCGAAGGCGTCGCTGGCCCCGAACTCCTCGCCGAGCGACTTCGCACCGCTGCCGGAGCCCGGCAGCGAGGCGTCCCAGCCGAGCAGCGCGTTTTGGCCGGCGCGCCAGCGGTTCTCCCACTGGTCGTCGGGAGTGCGGAATCCGAATGCGAAGGTGGTGTCGTTGTTGAAGTACTTCGGCTGTACGTTGCCGCCGCTGTAGACCATACGGCCCTGGGTCTCGTCGTAGGTGTAGTACGCGAATGCCTGCGCCATCGGGTCCATGCCCGAGTGGCAGCCGACGCAGTTGTTCAGGAACAGGCGCGCGTCGCCACCCGGGCTACGGCTCACGTCCTGCCGGATCCGGTCTGGCGGGCGCGAGGTGTCCTGGACCTCCTCGAGGTCGCGGCACATGTGGTTGAGCAGCGTGAAGCGGAACATCGCGCGGTTGGTGCCGGCAATGAAGAATGACTCGGCGGCAGCGCGCGTCGTCATGACGCCCGCGGTCGCGGCGGGCGGCGTGCCGTAGACGCCCGACTGCGTCGTGCGCTGCAGGCCCGTGAGCAGGTTGGTGCCGCGCGTCTCCATCTGCGCGTAGTGGTCGTTGTTAGAGGCCGACACGGCCGGCAGGCCGAGGCCGGCATTGCCCACGTACAGGATGTCGGCGGACAGCAGCTCGTTGAACGGTACGTCGTCGCGTACCATGCCGATCACTGTCGCTGTGTAATCGTTGAGCGGCGCGAACACCGTCTGCGCGCGATTGGTCCAGGGTGTCGCCAGGTTCTTGAGCGTCACCGAGTAGAACGCGGGATTGTCCATCGCGATCAGCGCGGCGGCCTGCGTGCGGCCCGCGGCTATCTCGGCCTCCATCGCGTCGAGCACCGACGCCGAGGGCGGCACGCCCGCGATGCGGTCATGCATGCGCTTCCCCTGCTCGCGCGGCCCCGCAATCGCAGGCGCGGCGAGTGCGGCAAGCGCCACGAGAGCGGTGACGCGCTTCACGAACGAACCGACATGAACTGGCGACCAGGGCATTTCCGTGCTCCACTCGCTCGCAGCTTTTCCGGGACTGCGGGCGAATATATCGGCGGGTTTTTGGACGGGTAATGTCTCCGAACCGCGACATTCACCCGCGACGCAGGTCAAGGTAGGCTGAATCCGTGACCCGTCGTTATGCGTGCAAATGCTTGTATTCAGGGAATACCAGTTGGTCAGCGGGGTCCGTGACGCAGTGCTTTGCCTGCATTCTGTCGTGAAGAAAACGGGCTCTGGACCGGAGTGAATTGAGATGCGTGTCACGAATACGACAATGCGGATGACGCCGTTTCTGGCGCTCATGCTCGCCGCCTGTGCCACCGGGCACGACGGCGACGTGAACGTCGGCAGCGGCCAGTCGCCCGACCCTGTCGTGCTCGACGTCCCCATCGCCTACGTGCGCGGACCGCTGCCGGAGGACCTGACGGATCTCGACGACGTCGACGTGCGCGAGCTGGAGACCTTCGAGGCGGGGGCGGACGTCTGGCTGCGTGACCGCGCGGCGCCCAACGTGCCGGAGCGCAACATCACGTTCTCCGTGACCGGCGGTCTCTGGGACGTGCGCGACATCGATGCCTCGTATGACGGCAACAGGATCGTGTTCGCGATGCGCATGCCGCTGATCCCAGGCGCCATGGACAGCGAGCAGCCAACCTGGAACATCTGGGAGTACGACATCCCGACCGACACCCTGCGGCGGGTCATCCAGTCGGACATCGTGGCCGAGGAAGGCCACGACATCGCGCCGCGCTACCTGCCCGACGGGCGCATCGTGTTCTCCTCCTCGCGCCAGCGGCAGTCGAAGGCCGTGCTGATCGACGAGGGCAAGCCGCAGTTCTCCGCCCAGGACGAGGACCGCAACGAGCACGCCCTCGTGCTGCACGTGATGAACCCGGACGGCT
>DATIEW010000703.1:0-5824 GCA_035455585.1 Vicinamibacterales bacterium
TGCCTGCCCGAATCCGGGGAGCCGCTCTCGGAAGAGCCGCCGGCCGTCGTGCCGCAGGTAATCACGCGGACGAAGGACCTCGAGCAGAGCCATGTCTGCCTCGGCACCACCAGCTATGCCCAGAGCCACGGGGACCGCTACGTCTGCTACATCCTCAACACCGTCCTCGGCGGCTCGATGAGTTCCCGGCTGTTTCAGAACGTGCGCGAGAAGCGGGGCCTGGCGTATTCGGTCTTCAGCAGCCTCAGCGCCTACCGCGACGCGGGCAACCTCACCATCTACGCGGGATGCGCCGCCGACGCGGTGCCCGAAGTGGTCGACCTCTGCGTCGAGGAGCTACGCGCGCTGAAAAGGACGCCGCTGCCCGGGCCCGAACTGGAGCGGGCAAAGGACCACCTCAAGGGCAGCCTGATGCTCAGCCTCGAGAACACCGCGAGCCGCATGTCACATCTGGCGAGGCACGAGATCTACTTCAATCGGCACTTCGGCCTCGACGAGACGCTCGCAGGCATCCAGCAGGTGTCGAGCGACGACGTGCAGCGGGTTGCCTGCGACCTGTTCTCGAACGGGTCGCTGGCGGCAACGGTTCTGGGTCCGTCGGTGGCCCGCATCAGCAGCGGACAGCTCGATCTCGGATGAAGCCGATGCGTGTGAACTCTCGAGCCCGGTCGATCGGCCCGCAACCGTTCCCGGCCGCTCGGGTCCGCCGCGGTGGCGGCGTCGCAGCGCGATGATTCGACGCTACACCAATCCCGAAATGGGTGCCGTCTGGAGCGACCAGCGGCGCTACGAGACCTGGCTCGAGGTCGAGCTGGCCGCGGCCGACGCCATGGCGGAGGCCGGCATCGTGCCGCCCGGGGCCGCGCGCGAGCTGCGCGCCAGGGCAGGCTTCGAGATCGCCCGCATCGAAGAAATCGAGCAGACGACGCAGCACGACGTCATCGCCTTCACGACCGCGGTCGCGGAGGGGGTGGGGCCGTCGGCGCGCTGGCTCCATTTCGGCCTGACCTCGTCGGACGTCGTGGATACCGCCCAGGCTCTCCAGGTTCGTCAGGCCTGCGACCTCATCGTCAAGCAGATCGCGAGGCTGATGGAGGCTGTCCGTGAGCGCGCCGAGGAGCACCGCCATACGCCGATGATCGGGCGGACGCACGGCGTACATGCCGAGCCGATGACCCTTGGGGTCAAGCTGGCGCTCTGGTACGCTGAACTGCAGCGGGATCTCGATCGGGTGCTGCGCGCCAGGGAAACGATGGCGGTCGGCAAGCTGTCGGGCGCTGTCGGCATGTTCGCGCACCTCAATCCGGCGATCGAGGCCCGCGTGTGCGAGCGTCTGGGTCTTCGGCCCGCCCCCGTGTCGTCGCAGGTGATCCAGCGCGATCGGCACGCCGAACTGCACGCGGCGCTGGCGATCACGGCAGCGTCGCTCGAGAAATTCGCGCTCGAGATCCGCGGGCTCCAGAAGACGGAGATCGGCGAGATCGAGGAGCCGTTTGCGAAGGGGCAGAAGGGCTCGTCGGCGATGCCGCACAAGCGCAACCCCGTCGGCTGCGAGCAGGTGACCGGGCTTGCGCGTCTCGTACGCGCGAACCTCGTGGCGGCGCTCGAGAACGTCGCGCTGTGGCACGAGCGGGATATCTCGCACTCGTCGGTCGAACGCGTGATTCTGCCCGACAGCTTCATCGCGCTCGATCACATGCTGCGGCGATTCGCGCGGATCGTCCGCGGCATGGTCGTGTATCCGGATCGGATGCGCGAGAATCTCGAGCGTTCGCGCGGCGTGGTGTTCTCCGGAACCGTGCTGCTCGAGCTGGCGCGGAAGGGTGTGTCCCGCGAGCAGGCGTACGAGTGGGTGCAGCGCAACGCCATGCGTGCGTTCGAGGAACAGGTGGCGTTCAAGTCGCTCCTGCTGGCTGACGCCGAGGTGATGCGGGTCCTCGCCCCTGCCGATGTCGAGAAGGCATTCGACCTGAACGACCAGCTGCGCAACGTCGATGCCATCTTCGGACGGGTCTTCCAGCCCGCACCCGTGTCGGTGGTGTCCGCATGAGGGAGCCGAGCAGGGCCGGCCCGCTTCTGACGCCTGACGAGTCTGCGCGCCAGCCGGCCAGCCTCCGCCAAGGCTACGGCGGCCCGCAGGAGCTTCAGCGAAGGCTGGAGCGGCGCGGGGCGTAGGGGTCCCCGTGAGCGACAGCGCAAGGGGGTCCGGCGGGGCGAAGCCCCCCGGTCGAGAAATGATGGGAGAAGCATGAAGGCGCGGGTGTTCGTCACTCTGAAGCCATCGGTGTTCGACCCGCAGGGCCAGACGATCGCGGACGCCCTGCACTCGATGGGCTACACGGACGTCGACAGTGTGCGGCAGGGCAAGTACTTCGAGCTCGATGTCAGCGCCGCTTCGGCCGAGCAGGCCCGCGCCCTGGCGGCGGAGGTGGCCGACAGGCTGCTCGCCAACCCGGTCATCGAGAGCTATCGAATCGAGGTCGAAGACCCTTCCGGCGTGGGCGGCAGGAACCACCGCGACGTTTCGGTGAGCGGGTGAGTGACGGCGGCGGGGGTGGGGCCCCGCCGCAGTGAGTAACAGGTTCCACCCGGACGCAACGAGTCAGCGCCGCGAACCGGAGGTGAGCGGTGGCAGGCGGCGGGGGTGGGGCCCCGCGGCAGAGGAAATAATGACATTCGCCGTCATCGTCTTTCCCGGATCGAACTGCGACCACGACGCCTATCACGCCGTCAAGCACGTGCTCGGCGAAGGCGCCGAGTTCGTGTGGCACAAGGAGACCAGCCTCACGGGGGCTGACGTGGTGATTCTGCCAGGCGGCTTCTCGCACGGCGACTATCTGCGGACCGGCGCGATCGCAAGGTTCTCTCCGGTGATGACGGCGGTTGCCGAGTTCGCGCGCCGGGGCGGTCCGGTTCTGGGCATCTGCAACGGCTTCCAGATTCTGCTCGAGGCGGGCCTGCTGCCCGGGGCCATGCTCCGGAACCGCGACCTGAAGTTCCACTGCGAGCACGTCTCGGTGCGCGTCGAGCAGACCGATACGCCGTTCACCGAGCGCGCATCCAGCGGGCAGGTGCTGCGCCTGCCGATCGCCCACGGCGAGGGCAACTACTACGCGGATGCCGACGTGATCAGGGCGCTCGAGGCCGGCCGGCGGGTGGTTTTCCGCTACTGCGACCCGGACGGCCAGGCGACCGACGCCTCGAATCCGAACGGGTCGGTGAACAACATCGCAGGCATCTGCAGCGAGGCGCGGAACGTGGTCGGGCTGATGCCGCATCCGGAGCGCGCCTGCGAGGCGGCGCTGGGAAGCGACGACGGCCTGGTGCTGTTCGAATCGGTCGTCGCCGCGCTTGCGGGCCAGGGGGCCTTGCGGACCGCATGATCGGCTCCTCTGTCCTCGAGCGCCACGGCCTGACGCCTGACGAGTACGAACGTATCGTCAGGGCGCTGGGCCGGGCGCCGTCGGAGACCGAACTCGGGATGTTCTCGGTGATGTGGTCCGAGCACTGCAGCTACAAGAGCTCGCGGATCCACCTGCGCCGGCTTCCGACACGAGGCCCGCGCGTTCTCCAGGGGCCGGGAGAGAATGCTGGCGCGGTCGACATCGGGGAGGGCCTGGCGGCCGTCTTCAAGATCGAATCGCACAACCACCCGTCCTTCATCGAGCCGTACCAGGGGGCGGCCACCGGTGTCGGCGGGATCATCCGCGACATCTTCACGATGGGCGCGCGGCCGATCGCGTTGATGAACGCGCTGCGCTTCGGTCCGCTCGAGGGGCCGGACGGCGCCCGCACACGGCGGATCGTCGAAGGCGTCGTGGCCGGCATTGCGGGCTACGGCAACAGCATCGGGATCCCGACGATCGGCGGCGAGGTCGCGTTCGAAGAACCCTATGCCGCCAATCCCCTCGTCAACGTGCTCTGTCTCGGCATCGTGAGAGCTGAGGCCCTCGTCAGGGGGCGGGCATCCGGGACTGGCAATCCCGTCTACTACGTGGGAGCGAAGACCGGGCGCGACGGCATCCACGGCGCGACGATGGCGTCGGCGGAGTTCGACGAGCGGTCGGCGGAGAAGCGCCCGGCCGTGCAGGTCGGCGACCCGTTCATGGAGAAGCTGCTGCTCGAAGCGTGTCTCGAGCTGATGAAGACCGATGCGCTCGTCGGCGTGCAGGACATGGGCGCCGCCGGGCTGACCTGCTCGACCTGCGAGATGGGCGCCCGCGGGGGCAGCGGCATGGAAATCGACCTCACGCACGTCCCGCAGCGGGAATCCGGCATGACGCCGTACGAGATCATGCTCTCCGAATCGCAGGAGCGCATGCTGCTCGTCGTGAAGAAAGGGCGCGAGGCCGAGGTGGAGGCGATCTTCGACAAGTGGGATCTGCACGCGGCCCGCATCGGGCGCGTCACTGACGATGGCCTGCTGCGCGTGAAGGCTGGCGGGGCGGTCGTGGCCGAGATTCCCAACGAGGCGCTCGTGGACGGCGCGCCGGTGTACGACCGTCCGGCCACGAGGCCCGCGTATCTCGACACGGTCACCCATCTCGACGAAGGCGTGCTCGCCGCCGCCCCTGTTCCCGACGAGGCGCTCCTGGCGCTCCTCGCCTCGCCGGCTGTTGCCAGCAAGCGCTGGGTGTATCGTCAGTACGACCACATGGTCCGTACGAACTCGCTGGTGCTGGCGGGCATGGGCGCTGGTGTCGTGCGGATCAAGGGCACGTCGCGCGCCCTGGCGCTCTCTACAGATGGCAACGGCCGCTACTGCTACCTCGATCCCCGCCGGGGAGCGATGCTCGCCCTCTCGGAGGCGGCCCGCAACGTGGCGTGCGCCGGAGCGCTGCCCATCGGCGCGACGAACTGCCTCAACTTCGGCAATCCCGAGCGCGCCGAGATCATGTGGCAGCTCGTCGAGGCCGTGGAGGGGCTCGCCGAGGCGTGTCGGGCGCTCGACGTCCCCATTACCGGCGGCAACGTCAGCCTCTACAACGAGACGGACGGCAAAGCGATCTACCCGACGCCGATCGTCGGCGTCGTCGGGCTCATCGAGGACGCGCGGTGCGTGATCGGCCGCGTCGTGCGTCGCCGGGGCGACGACATCGTGCTGCTCGGCGAGGGCTTCGGCGAGCTCGGCGGCAGCGAGTACCTGAAGACCGTGCACGGCCTCGTACAGGGGCGGCCGCCGCGTCCGAATCTGGATCGGGAGCGGGCGCTGATTGCGCTTCTCGCGCGGGCGGCTGCCGGCGGCATCCTGCAGTCGGCTCACGACTGTTCGGATGGCGGTGTGGCGGTGACACTGGCGGAGTGCGTGTTCGACAGCGGCGGCATAGGGTTGGAGGTGGACGTGCCGGGCGTGCCGGCTCCCGGACCGGCGGCCCTGGCGGCGACGCTCTTCGGCGAGTCGGCCGCGCGTGCCGTCGTTTCGGTCAGGCCGGCCGACCGATCCGCTCTGATGCAGATGGCGGCGGACTTCGGCGTGCCCGCGCTTGCCATCGGCGTCACGGGCGGCAGTCGAATACGGGTCGCTGTCGCCGGCGAGCTGGCCATCGACTGTCCGGTCGCCGAGGCGGAACTGGCCTGGGCGTCCGCTCTGGCCCGGCATTTCGCCGGCCGGGCGGCATAGCAGGCTGCTGAAAAGCGCAGCCTGAAGGAACAAGGGACAGGGGACAAGGGAGAAGGCGCGGGTAAGGAAGTCGGTCGGGGATGCCATGCTGGACAAGTTCAAGGACGAATGCGGCGTTTTCGGGATCTTCGGTCATCCTGAAGCCGCCAACCTCACATATCTCGGGTTGTACGCCCTGCAGCACAGGGGCCAGGAGAGCGCCGG
>DATIEW010000704.1:0-2373 GCA_035455585.1 Vicinamibacterales bacterium
CTGCAGGTTCCACATCACGCGGTTGATGCCGGCCGTCTTCGGGCCGTCGATCGTCCGCAGCGTCTCTCCCGAAGGCTCGGCGATCGTGATCTTCACGTCGCCGGTGGCGGCCGTGCGGAGGTAGTAATTGATCGCCGCCCCGGGCCGCGCGTTCTCGCCGACGAACACCTTCTGGCCGCCGACGTACTGTCCATCCTGACGGTCGTTCAGGTACGCCACGGCCGGCAGGATGTCGAACAGCTCCGCCGCCTTCGCGGCGACCGCCGGCGTCATCTGCTGCAGCGGCGTGATGTCGTCGGCGATCCAGATGCCGCGCGCGTGCGTGGCGACGATCAGGTCGTTGTCGCGCGGGTGCACCAGGATGTCGTCCACGCGCGCCGTGGGCAGGTTGTTCATGAACTTCTGCCAGCTCTTCCCGCCGTTGGTCGAGACGGAGAGCCCGAACTCGGTGCCCACGTAGAGCAGGTCGCGGTTCCGCGGATCCTCACGCACGACCTGGATGTTCCCGAACTGCGGCAGGTCGGCGGCGATGCTCTGCCAGCTCTTTCCGTAATCGCGCGTCACGTACAGGTACGGCTTCAGATCATCCTCCCGATGGCCATCCACCGAGACGTATGCCGTGCCGGCGTCGAAGTGCGAGGCCTCGATGCGCGAGATCCAGTAGACGTGATTGGGGGGCAGCCCGGGCATCGCGCCGCCGACGTTGGTGAACGTCGATCCGCCGTCCCGGCTCACCTGCACGGTCCCATCGTCGGTCCCGACCCACACCACGCCCGCCATGACCGGCGACTCCGAGAGCGAGATGATGGTGCCGTAGCTCGTCACGCCGTCGTTCCTGGAGAGCATCGTCCGATCGCCCGGAATCCCCATCATCGGGATCGTGCCGCGATCGATCTGCTTCGTGAGGTCGGCGCTCGCCGTCCATGAATCGCCGCGGTCGCGCGACTTGAACAGCCGGTTCCCGCCGAGCCAGATCGTGCTCGGGTCGTGCGGCGAGAGCTGGAACGGCGTGTTCCAGTTGAAGCGATACTGATCGCCGGGCGACGCGTTGACGACGTTCGGCGGGCCGCCGCCGCGGCCGCCGCCGCCAGCCTGCGGGGGTTCCTCGGTCTGCTGTGCCGGCTGGGCGCCGGCCTGCTGTCCGCGCTGCCCGCCTGCCTGCTGGCCCGGCTGCGCGCCGCCACGGCCGCCGCGCCCCGGCGCGCGCGGCCGGATGTTCGTCGAGTCGCCTGTCCGCAGATCGTAGCGGTTCGTGTTCCCGTTCTGGGACTCGGTATAGACGATGTTGTGGTCGGTGGGGTCGACGGCAGTCTGGAACCCGTCGCCGCCGCCGATGCGGAACCAGTCGGAGTTCATGATGCCGCCGCGGCCGCGCTTGGCGCTCGGGCCGCCCCAGCTCCCGTTGTCCTGCAGGCCGGTGTAGACGTAGTAGGGACGCCGCATGTCGGCGCTCACCCAGTAGGCGAGCGACGTGGCCATCGTGTCGACGAAGTCCCAGGTGTAGCCCTGATCCCAGCTGATGTTCAGTCCGCCGTCGTTGCCGATGATCAGGTGCTTCGGGTTCCTCGGATCGACCCAGATCGCGTGCTGATCGACGTGGCCGGGCGAGCCGTGTCCGCCGGTCTCATTGAGCGTCGCGAAGGTCTTGCCGCCATCGAGCGACTTCGCGATGGGAAGGCCCGCGACGTACACGACCCTGTCGTTCGACGGATCGACCCTGAGCTGGCTGAAGTACATCGGGCGCGAATTGCAGTTGCTGACGTGCAGCCAGCCGGCCCCCTTGTTGTCGGAGCGGAAGATCCCGCCGCGCGCCGCGTCGAGCGCGGGCGGAGTCCGCGGCCCCTCGCCTTCGGGCTCCTGTCCGCCGCGCCCGCCAAACCCCTTGTTGGGCCCGGCGTTGTTGCACCAGTCGTAGCCGCCGCCGCGTCCGCCGCCGCCCCGGCCGCCGCGGCCCTCCGGAATCGGCTGGTTGTCCTGGCCGGCCTCGATCTGCGCGTACAGAACGTTCGGGTTCGAGCGCGACACGTCGAGCGCGATCCGCCCGTAGGTGCCGGGCGGCAGGCCGTTACCCGCCAGGCGCGTCCAGGTCCTGCCGGCGTCGGTCGTCTTCCAGATGCCGCTGCCCGGGCCGCCGCCGTTGAAGCAGCAGCCGCTCCTGCGGCGCTGGTAGCTCGCGGCATAGAGGATGCTGCTGTTCGACGGATCCATCGCCAGGTCGGTGAACCCGGTGTCCTGGTCGACGTGCTTGACCTTCGTCCAGGTCTTCCCGCCGTCCGTGGTCTTGTAGACGCCGCGCTCCTCGTTGGGGCCGAAGAGATGCCCGACCGCCGCGACGTAGACGGTCTCGGGGTTGCGCGGATCGATGACGATCCG
>DATIEW010000705.1:0-2980 GCA_035455585.1 Vicinamibacterales bacterium
CGCGAAGTAGGCGCGGCTCGCCCGGCTGGCGCCCACGATCTGGTTCCCGTACGCCGCCAGGTTCAGATACATCGCCAGGATCTCGCGCTTCTCCAACCGATGCTCCAGCCGCAGCGCCAGAACCGCCTCGCCGATTTTCCCGGCCACGCCACGCACCCGGCCCGGCGACCGCCGGTTGAGCAGCAGCTTCGCCACCTGCTGTGTGATCGTCGAGCCTCCCTGCTCGATGCTGCGTTCCGCCAGGTTCGCCCGCGCCGCGCGCACGATCGCGATCGGATCGACCCCGGCGTGCGACCAGAACCGGCGATCCTCGGCCGCAACCGTCGCCGCGACGAGCGCCGGCGGCAGGCTCCCGGCCGTGAGGTGGATGCTGCGCGTGCCATCGCCGGAGAGCGCCTCGTAGAGCGGCACGCCTCGGCGATCGACGACGACCGTGGACGTCGTGTCGCTCAGATCCAGGAGCCCTGGCGGGATCGGCCCGATGCGCAACCACACGGCGGCCACGGCGAGGCAGGCAGCGATTGCCGCCGCTGTCGTGTATCGTCGATGCCTGCGGATTAGCGATCGCAGTTGCTTCATCGAATCTCGCGAACTCATCTCTTTCCCGGGGGACTTCGTCCCCCGGACCCCCATCGCCACCCAGCGCGCAGACTACGCGCGCTGGGGACCCCGGACACGCCTCGCTCGCGGGGGCCCCTGCGCCCCGCTCGCGTGGCTCGCGTTGCTGCGCTCGCTCGCGCTGCGAGTTCCCAGCGTCGGCGATTCATTCACAGGCTCGCAGCAGCCAGCATTCACATTCAGTGTCCCGGTCCCAACAGCACGGCGTTGATGAAGAGCAGGGCCGTGGCTTCGGTGAACGCGCGGTAGTTGGGATCCTCGGCGAAGGCGATGATGTGGCCGCGCCCCATCGGCTGGTGCATCAGGAACGCGCGCTGCGCGAGCAGCGGCTGGGCTTCCTTCCACACCAGCCCGGAGGCCACGAGCCGATCCGCGGCCGCATAGACGCCCACGTTGCGCCCGGCATCGAGCTTCAGCGGCGCGAAGATGCGGGCGCCTTCGAGGATTCCCTGGATCTCCTCGTCGAGGCCGGCCGTGAGCCAGTGATTGCGGTCGAGACGGACGCGCAGCATCGCGCCCGCGAGGCTCTCCGGCCGTTCGCGCTCGGGCTGAATCGCCTTGTCGAAGTCGAACGGCTTCTGCGGATCCGGCTTCTGGCCGGCCGGCTGGCTGCCCCGTTCCTGCCCGGCGGGTTCCGGATCGCGCTCCGGCGAGCCGTCGCGCAGGAGCGTATCTGTGGAGAGGAGATTGACGCGATCCCGCGCGGCCCAGCGCGACGCCTCTCCGATTGTGATCAGGCTGCCGCCGTTGCGTATCCAGTCCCTGAGACGGCGCAGCGCGTCCTCGCTGAAGGTGTAGCTGCCCGACGGCAGCACGAGGACGTCGTGGTCGCGCATGTCGTAGTTCTGCAGCGTCGAGGCGCGCATGGCCGTGACGCGCTGGTTGAAGCGCTGCTCGAGCATGAACCGCGCCCAGCCGGCCGACAGGCTCGACGTCGGTGAGTCCCAGGCGAGCAGCACGCGTGGCGCCTTGAGCGTCGTCACTCTCCCGCTGCCGAGCGAGATGCCTTCCTCGGTCCACGTTTCCTTGATGGGCACCAGCTCGGCCCCGTGGCGCGCGGCCATCGCCTGCAGCTTCGCCGACGTGCCCTCGGCGGCCGCGCCGGTGCGGATGAAGGCCGTGCCAGCCGGGTAGCGCCGGCCCGAGTGGGTGAAGGCTTCGTCAGCCGACTGCACGCGAATGCCCTCGCGCAGCGCCTCGACCGCCGTGGCAGCCGCGCCGCTGCCCCACGGCATCAGGAAGCCGAGCGCCCCGGCAGCCGATGCCGCAGGCGGTTGTGCCGGCCCGTTGGAGCCGACGTCGTTGGTGCGCACCGACGTCGAACGGTCCGACGCGATCACCTCGAGATCGAAGGCCAGCGGGAGGCTCCAGGCCGTCACGTCGTAGATCTGGTCGGGCAGGCGCTCCCGACGCCGGCGATCCTGCTCTTTGAGGAAGGCCTCGTCCATCTGCACTTCGGGATCGAGCAGGTTGCGCGCGAGCCGCCCGGCCGGCTGCGCGAGCGGGACGATCAAGGTCCCGCGCGGGAGCGTGCGGTCGCCGTGCTTGAACGCCTCCTCGGCGCGCCGCACCTGGATCCCCTGGGCCACGAGAAGCCGGGCCAGCCGGTCGGCCCTCGACGGATCCTCGCCGGGCGGCAGCAGGTATTCCCGTGTGCCCTCCTGTCCCAGCGTGATGGCGCTGCGGCGGTAGTCGTGGAAGTCGCGCAGGAGGCGCTCCCGGTTGCGGGCGGCGGTGGCTGCGGTGGTCACCGCGGCCGTGAAGTGCTGCGTGACGGCGGCCTTGTAGGTCAGCAGCGTATCGTCCTCGCGCCTGAACACGAGGCCGCGCGCCGACGCCTGCTCGTAGGTCATGCCGACGGCGCCGTGGAAGATCGGCCAGGACTCGCCGTACCCCGGGTAGAACGAGTCGTAGACCTCGCGGATGAAGTAGCTGAATCCCCGCTGATCGAACCTGGCCGCGTTCGCCCGCCCGAACACCTCGAACCACTTCTGCTGCGCCTCGGTGATAAACGGGTTGAGCGGATTTGCCGGTGGCGCGAAGTAGTACGTCGAGTTGCCGCCCATCTCGTGCAGGTCCACGACGACCTGGGGGAACCACTCCAGCATCGTGCGGGCGCGGCCCTGGGTCTCCGGCTGGGAGAGCGCGAAGTAGTCGCGGTTCATGTCGAACAGGTAATGGTTCGACCGCCCGCCGGGCCAGGGCTCGTCGTGCTCGGCCGACTGAGGGTTGGGGTCCGGCTCGGCCGCGCGTCCGAGCAGGTTGTGCGTGACGAACCGCTGCCGGCCGTCGGGATTCTGCATCGGGTCGATGATGATCAGGGCCTCGCGGAGGATCAGGTTGACGTCGGTGTCGCCGCGCG
>DATIEW010000706.1:0-2885 GCA_035455585.1 Vicinamibacterales bacterium
GATTTTGGAACCGGGCGCGGCCCTTGCATCCGACGTCATGTGTTTCGCCGCGAAGGTGATCGCGCGCAAGCGCGTGCGCACGCGCGAGATCGCCCTGGTCGCCGGCAGCATCCACAACATCAAGCCGACCCTGCACGCCAAGCAGCTGCCGATGCGGGTGCTGCGCGCGGCGGACGGGCCAGACGGACGAGCGGACAACGCCCCGGTCGACGTCGTGGGCTACACCTGCATGGAGCACGACTGTCTGTATCGCGGCTACGCGGGGGCGCTGCGGCCGGGCGACTTCGTCGTCTTCGACAACGTCGGCGCCTACACCGTCGTGATGAAGCCGCCGTTCATCCGGCCGGCGCCCGCGATTCTGGTCCGGGACGGGAACAACTCTTTCGCGCTCGCCAAGCGCGCCGAGCGCTTCGACGACCTGTTCGGCGCCTTCGACTTCCCGGAAGCGAGGCAGGCCGCCCCGATTCGAATGCCGCCAAAGGTCATGCGCTCGTGAGGGCGACCATCAGCGCTCGCGCACAGCGGAAATCTCCGTAAATGTCCGGGTCCGCAGCCGTCACGTCTGGGCGGCGAGCGACGTGGCCGGGTGAGGTCGTCGTTCGATGAACGTGCTGCTGACCTGCGCCGGGCGTCGGAACTACATGGTCGAATTCTTCCGCGCCGCGCTGGAGGGGCGCGGGCGGGTGTACGCCGCCGACTGCAGCCGTGACGCTCCGGCCCTGCACGAGGCGGACCGCGCCTTCGTCGTGCCGCCGATCGGCCACGCCGAGTACATCGAGCACTTGCTCGAGCTCTGCCGCGCCAACGAGGTGGGCCTGCTGGTGCCGTTGAACGACCTGGAGCTGCCCGTGCTCGCCCGGCACCGCGAGCGGTTCCGCGCCGAGCGCACGGTGGCGGTCGTCTCGTCGCCCGAGGTGATCGACGCCTGCTTCGACAAATGGGTGACGGCGCGCTTTCTGGCGAGCTGCGGAGTCGCCTGCCCGAGGACGTATCTCACCTTGCGCGACGCGCGCACGGCGCTCGATCGGGGAGAGATCGCCTTGCCGCTCGTGATCAAGCCGCGCTGGGGCAGCGCTTCCGTCGGCATCGTGCACGTCGAGCGCGCCGACGACCTGGCGCCGGCGTACCAGCTGGTCAGGCGACAGCTGGCAGGCTCCATTCTCGCCGAGGCGAGCGGGCGCGATCCGGAGCGCGCGGTCCTGATCCAGGAGCGCCTGCTCGGCCAGGAGTACGGCCTGGATGTCGTGAACGACCTGGACGGCCGCCACCTCGCCACCTTTGCCCGCTTGAAGCTCGTGATGCGCGCCGGCGAGACCGACCGCGCCGTCACCGTGGAGAGCGACGAGTTCGATCGGGTCGGCGCGACCATCGGACGGCGCCTCGGCCATGCCGGCAATCTCGACTGCGACGTCTTCCTGGCCGCGGATCGGCTGTACGTGCTGGAGTTGAACCCGCGCTTCGGCGGCGGTTATCCATTCTCCCACCTCGCCGGCGCCAACCTGCCGGCAGCGCTGATCGCCTGGGCCTCCGGCGAAACGCCCGATCCCAGCTGGCTGCGGGTCCGCCCCGGCGTGACGGCGGCGAAGTGCGATCGCGTGGTGATCGCCCCCACGCTTGCGCCCGAATCACCCGGACCGCACGATCTCGCCCCATAAGCTCGCCCCCTCTTTGTCCCTGGGCACGACCCCACGACCGCCCGGTTCGGCGAACGACGTCGAGAAACCAGGTGCCGCGCACCCACTGCTTTCATTTTCGGGCTCGCCCCGCCCATCCATGGGCCATGTAGCGCCCCGGCCGACGCATGCATCGCCGAGTCAAGCCAGGTCAACCCGGACGATGACGATTCGTGGTGGAGCTCATCGCCAGCGCACGACTTCACAGGGCCGCGCTCGGCCTCCGACCGAATGATACAGGGATCGCGAAAATCGCGATCGATAAGGCGCTTCTCTTGTCACCCGGGCACGACCCCAGGGCTGCGGTTCAGCAAGCGAGGTTGAGAGACCAAAGAGCCGCGCACGCCTTGGCTGTCATGGGCGAGCTTGCCCCAGGCAGAGCCCTGGCGGACCCATGGGTTAACGGTAGCCGTTGGTCCGCCCGAGGCATGACCGATCAGCCAGGGCATGACAGAGGATACGCACGGTTCCTGTCGGCTTCGAGCTCGCCGGGCTCGTTTAACGGACGAGCGCTTCCGGCGTAGGCAGGTGCGTCGAGGCGGAGTGCGCGCCCCGGGTCGGCGCGACGGCGCACGGACTCCCAGGATCGCATGGACCGTCGAGCAGCAACGCCATAGAGCCCAGTGGTTAACGAGAGGTTAACGGGAGAGCGCCGTCGGCCACGCCGGCGCATGACGGGTCGGCCGGGGCATGACGGAGAAGACGCACGGCATCATCGGTCGCGGCTTCGCAGGGTCGGTTCGAGGCGGGCGAGCGCTTCCGGGCCAGGTGCGTCAAGGAGAAGTGCGCGCCGACGCGAGCCAGTCGCGACCACGTGCGTTCGGGTCAGGTCGATCCGGCAGGCCTCAGGACGTTGGCGTCGCCCGTCAGACGGTAGTAGACCTCCGGGCGCCAGCCATGGCGACCCGGGTGCGCGTTCGGGTCAGGTCGATCCTGCAGACCGCAAGACCTGGTCGTCGCCGGTCAGACGGTAGTAGACCTCCGGGCGCCAGCGGCGAATGACGGCGCGGGCAGGCTGCACCAGCCAGTGCCGCGTCGGAATCCGCACCACGGGAAAGCCCATCTTCTCCTTGTACTGCTTGAGGCTCCGGTCCGAGGGCACATCGAGGCCGTACGCGATCTCGCGCACCAGACCGGAGCGCCGGCAGGCCTGCACGAACTCGAACACGAGCCCGGTTCCCACCTCGGTCTGTAACGCGGCCGAGTGGACAT
>DATIEW010000707.1:0-7823 GCA_035455585.1 Vicinamibacterales bacterium
TCTTGGTTACACGAATCGCGAGATTGCCTGGCATTACACCAAGTTGAGTCTGGCGATCGGCGTTGCTGGCGGGCTGATCGGGGTGATCTTCGGCGCCTGGCTCGGCTCCGGCATGACGTCGATCTACAACGACTTCTTCCGGTTTCCGACACTGCAGTACCGCCTGCCGGCAGGGGTCGTGGCGGCCGGCGTCCTGGTCAGCTTTGCCGCGGCGGCGCTCGGGGCGGCGAACGCGGTGCGGCGGGCCGCGTCGCTTCCGCCCGCTGAAGCGATGCGCCCGGAGCCGCCGGCGCGGTACCGCCGGAGCTGGTTGGAGCGCGCCGGACTGGAGCGCTGGCTGTCGGCGCCGGTGCGGATGATCCTGCGGAACGTCGGCCGGCACCCCGTGCGCGCCGCGACCTCCGTCATCGGCATCGCCGCGGCGGTCGCGATGCTGGTGCTCGGCACGTTCTTCCTCGACTCCATCGACGTGCTGATGGACCTGCAGTTCAACGTCATCCAGCGGCAGGACGCGACGGTCACGTTCGTCGAGCCGGCGTCGGGTCGCGCGCTCTACGAAGTGCGGCGGCTTCCCGGCGTCGTCTACGCCGAGCCGACGCGCGCGGTCCCGGCGCGGCTGCGCGCGGCGCAGCGATCGCGTATCGTGTCGATCACCGGGCTTGTGGCCGATCCGGAGCTCAATCGCGTCGTCGACGCGAATGCCGGGCCGCTGCGGCTGCCGCCCGACGGCCTGCTGCTCTCCCTCAAGCTCGCGGAGGTGCTCGACGTCCGCATCGACGACCGGGTCACCATCGAGGTGCTGGACGGCCGCCGGCCCGTCGCGTCGATGAAGGTGACCGGTATCGTCGAAGAGTACATGGGGACCGCAGCCTACATGGAGATCGACGCGCTGCGACGGCTCGTGAGGGAGGGGGACTCGCTCTCCGGCGCGTTCCTGAAGGTGGACCAGGCCCGGGTGGACGCGCTCTACCAGCGGCTGAAGGAGACGCCGGCGGTTGCCGGCGTGAGCCTCAAAGGCACGGCGATCGAGAGCTTCGAGAAGACCCTGGCCGAGACGTTCTACGTGATGATCTTCTTCAACCTGATGTTCTCGAGCGTGATCGCCTTCGGGGTGGTCTACAACTCTGCGCGCGTGTCGCTGTCGGAGCGCAGCCGCGAGCTGGCCAGCCTGCGCGTCCTCGGGTTCACGCGGGGCGAGATCTCGATGATCCTGCTCGGCGAGCTGGCCGCCGTGACGCTGATGGCGATCCCGGTCGGGCTGCTGCTCGGGTATGCGTTCGCTGGCCTCCTCGTGGCCGCGGTCAACACCGAGCTGTACCGGTTTCCGCTCGTCGTCAGCACCAGGACCCACGCCTACGCGGCGACCGCCGTGCTCGTAGCGGCCACGCTGTCGGGCCTGGCCGTCCGCCGGCGGCTGGACCACCTGGATCTGGTCGCGGTGCTGAAGACGAGGGAGTGATGCCGGACCCGGGCAGTCACGCGAACCCGAAAGCGCGCGGATGACGAAACGACTGACACGCATAGGCCTGGCCGTGCTCGTACTGGCGCTCGTTCTCGTCTGGGCCTTCCGCCCCGCGGCCGTGCCGGCCGACTTCGCGACGGTCGAGCGTGGACCGCTGCGGGTGACGGTGGAAGAAGAGGGACGGACGCGTGTGCACGACCGGTACGTGGTGTCGGCGCCGCTGCCGGGGCACATGCAGCGCATCCAGCTCGAGCCGGGCGATCCCGTGGTGGCAGGCAAGACGCTGCTGGCGCAGTTCCAGTCGGCCGATCCGGCGCTGATCGACGTCCGGACGCGCGCCGAGCTGGAGGCGCGCGTGAAAGCGGCCGAGTCGGCCATCGGCGCCGCCCGGGCGGAGGTCGAGCGCATCAAGGCCGATCTCGAGTTCGCGCGATCGGAGCTGACGCGCGCGCAGGAGCTCGTCGAACAGCGCGTGATCGCGCCGCGCGAGCTGGAATCCGCCGAGCGCCAGGTCCAGTCGCTCGAACGGGCGCTCCAGTCCGCCGAGTTCAACGTGCGCACGGCCCAGCACCAGCTCGAGGTCGCCCGCGCCGGACTGCTGCAGTCGCGCGGCGGGCGCGTCGCGACCATTCCGCTCTACGCGCCCATCGACGGGGTCGTGCTCCGCAGGCTGCAGGAAAGCGAGACCGTCGTTCCGACCGGCACGCCGCTCGTCGAGGTCGGCAATCTCGATGACCTCGAGGTGGTCGCCGACCTGCTGTCGAGCGCGGCGGTCAGGGTCGAGCCGGGCCAGAAGGTCCTCATCGATCAGTGGGGCGGCGGGCACACGCTCGACGGACGGGTGCGCAGGATCGAGCCGTCCGGCTTCACGAAGATCTCCGCGCTCGGCGTCGAGGAGCAGCGCGTCAACGTCCTGATCGATTTCGCGGAGCCGCGCGAGAAACGGCGGAGCCTCGGCGACGGCTACCGCGTCGAGGTCCGGATCATCGTCTGGGAAAAGGACGATGTGCTGAAGGTGCCGGCGAGCAGCCTGTTTCGATACGAGGGCAAGTGGGCGGTGTACAAGGTCGAGGACCTGGTGGCCGTCCGGCAGCTCGTCGAGATCGGCCAGCGCAACGGACTCGAGGCCGAGGTCCTGAGCGGCCTGTCCGCGGGCGACCGCATCGTCGTGTATCCGAGCGATGCGATCCAGGACGGCGTGAGGCTCACGCCTCGGTCGTAGCGGGCTGCTGAAAACCAGCAGCGTGAAGGGACAAGGGACAAGCGGGTAGAATCCCCATCGGCATGTCGCCTGTTTCCACGTCCAGCTCCCGGGTCATCTACGATGCGCTGAAGGCGTGCGACGTCCGCCTGATCTCGGCGCTCCCGGAGACCTGGCTCGTGCACCTGATTCGCATGGCCGACGAGGACCCGGAGATGATCCTGGTGCGCCTGGCCAAGGAGGAGGAGGGCGTCGGCATCTCCGCCGGCGCGCACCTGGCCGGCGTGAGGTCCGCGATGCTGATGCAGAACCACGGCTTCCTGGCCTCGATCAACGGCATCGTGTCCTGCGCGCAGCTCTATCGCATCCCGCTCCTCATGCTCATCAGCTACCGCGGCGAGTTCGGGGAGCGGGATCCGTGGCAGACCGAGGGAGGCGGCGTCACCGAGGAGCTGCTCCGAGCGCTGCGGATCCCGTTTGCTTCCCTGGACCGTCCGGACCATGTCGCCTCGCGCATCAGGAAAGCGCAGACGCTGGCGTATTCGTCGAACAAACCGGTGGCGCTGCTGCTGGGCCGCGACCTGATGTGGGAGGACGCGTGACGCGGCTCGAGGCGCTCAGGGCCGTGTATCCCCGGCTCGAGGACAGGATCGTGGTTACGATCATGGGCGCCGTGGCGGCCGAACTGCAGTCGATCGGACATCGCCCGAACTTCTTCTACCTCCAGCACGCGATGGGTCTCGCTTCGTCGATGGGGCTGGGGATCGCGCTCGTGCGGCCCGGGCGCCAGGTGATCGTCTTCGATGGGGACGGGTCGGTGCTGATGAACCTGGGCGGGCTGACCACGCTTGCCAGGTACCGGCCCGCGAACCTGGTCCACGTCGTCTTCGACAACGAGAGTCTCCTGTCGGTGGGCGGTTTCCCCACCGCCACCTCGACCGGCAGCGACCTGGCGGGGATCGCCGCCGCCGCCGGCGTGCCGCGCACGTCCACGGTGCGGATGCTCGACGACTTCACGAGGGCGTTCGCCGACGCGCTTGCGGCCGGCGAGTTGACGACGATCGTGGCGAAGGTGGAAGCTGTGGGGCCGGCAGGCTTCGTGACCGACCTTGGGCTGCTGGAGAACCGGTTCGAGTTCCAACGATGGCTTCGACAACACTGACCTCGCTCGTCGAGGAGCTGGCCGCCGGCGGCCTGGTGGTCATCGATCTCACTCAGCCCCTGGGGCCCGGCACGCCCGTGATCGGGCTGCCGCCGATTTTCGCGCCGTCGCCGGGCGTTACGATCGACGTGATTTCGCGGTACGACGAGAAAGGCCCCGCCTGGTACTGGAACACGCTGAGGTTCGGGGAGCACACCGGAACGCATTTCGACGCGCCGATTCACTGGATAACGGGAAAGGAGCGTCCCGACAACGCCTGCGACACCATTCCGGCGCGGCGCTTCATCGGTCCAGCCTGCGTGATCGACGTCGAGCGCGAGGTGGCGAAGGACCCCGACTTCCTGCTGACGCCCCCACGAATCGAGGGCTGGGAAGCAGAACACGGGCGAATTCCCGCAGGAGCGTGGGTGCTGCTCCGCACGGGATGGAGCCGCCGCCGCGATCCTGCGTCGTTTCTCAACGTCGGATCGGACGGGCCGCACAGTCCGGGGTTCGACGCGTCCGCGTCGCGGCTCCTGGCTCACGACCGCGACGTCATCGGAGTCGGTGTCGAGACGATCGGAACGGACGCGGGCCAAGCCGCCACGTTCGATCCTCCATTCCCGAACCACGCGATCATGCACGGGGCCGGGAAGTTCGGCCTGGCCAGCCTCTGCAACCTGGATCGCCTGCCGCCTACCGGCGCGGTCGTGATTGCCGCACCGCTGAAGATCGTCGGCGGAAGCGGCAGCCCGCTTCGCGTGCTCGCCATCACGCCGGCGTGACTGTCTGTTGTTGCCGGGTTGCGGTGGGTCTCGGGCGTCTTTCCGAGGGGACGTCGAGAACCGGCTCAGTCCTCTTCGGCGACTCTTCCACGCGTCCGCTTGGTCTCCGAGCGGCGGCGCTTTGACGCCACGCGGCGTTCGATCGACCCGGCCGTTGGCTTCGTCTTCCGCCGCCGTTTCGGCTTGACTGCGGCCTGCCTGATCAGCGCGATCAGGCGGTCGCGCGCGTCCTGCCGGTTCTTCGCTTGCGTGCGGAACCGGCGCGCGTCGATTACGATCACGCCCTCGCGCGTCATCCGGCTGCCGGCCAGCCCGCGCAGCCGCTCGCGAACCTCGTCGTCGATGGCCGTCGATCGCGCGGCGTCGAAGCGCAACTCGACCGCCGTCGCGACCTTGTTGACGTTCTGACCGCCCGGTCCGGCGGATCGAACGAACCGTTCCTCCAGTTCCGCTTCGTCGATGGCTATGGCAGGCGTGATCCGGAGCATCCCTGCATCATGAGGATGGTGAACAACCTGCCCCGGTCAACACCCAATGCCCAACCCCCAACTCCCAAGGCGCTCTCAGCCGTGCGGCCATGAGACGTTTGGACGTATCCCCCGCTCACCGCACGGTCGTCATCGCGCTGCCGAGCGCGTCCGCCGCGTAGTCGTAGACGATGACTTTCACGTAGCGGGGCACGACCGGCAGGTTCAGCTCGGTCGTGTAGGTCATCCCTTCCTGCATCAGCCGCTCATAGGATTCCGGATCGAGATTCAGATCGATCGTCTGGCGCAGATCGGCGACGAGGTTCTCCTTCCGGTCGCCCCAGAACACCGCCAAATCGAGAGAGCCGGCCCGGCGGCCTCCGGAATCAGCGAACGCAAGGCGCGAGGGATCGATCCGCGCACGCACGACGACCTCCCGGCTGCCGGGGCGTCCATCGCGGAGCGTCGTCTGGAGCGATACGTCGATGTCCCGAATCTCCTCCGCGTAGGCCGCCGCCGCCGCGATTCGGCCGTAACTCATGAACTGCCGCCTGTCGAACGGCACGAGCTGCTCGCGCGCGTAGTAGCCCCGCCTGGACAGGACCTCCACACCGGGGCGGTTGACGCGGACCGTCACCCTCCGGTAACGGCCGTCCCACGTGGGGCTCGACGGATAGTAGCCGAGCAGGTAATGCGACCTCGTCGTGCGGTCGATCCTGCGCAGCGCGTCGTCGGCGTACCTGTAGAGAGACGAGTGGCCGCCCGTCAGCCTCGACACGTTCTGCAGGGAGTGCGCCGCGAATGTCCGCCGCCACGCTTCCTCCGACAGCCATCGGCGGCCAGGGGGATCGCCGTGCACCCCGCCGGTCTGAATCGTATGGATCGCGACGCGCGCGTCGTTGGCCAGCGCCGCGATGCTCTCGTCGTTCTCGAGGCGCGGCAGCACGAGCCCGCGCTCGGTCACGAAGACGAGGTGCTTCTCTCCGTCGAGGTGGCGCAGGTACTCGATGCCCGCGTAGATGTTGCTCAGGTCGTGCATCGTCTCGACGTTGCCGGCGATGTACTCGTCGAACGCCTCGACGTCGAGCGGGTTGATGGCGTCGATCTCGCGGCGGGTGTCCTCTTCGATCTGGCCGGCGTCGGTGATGCGGCCCGGCGGCAGGCGGCGGTACGCGGGGGCTCCGTCGGCGCGGAAGATCCCGTTGATCTCCTTCTGAACCGACTGCGGGATCTCGCGGCTGCCGTATGCGCCGGCGAGACCGCCCGTCCGGAACCCGATCTTCGTTTCGAGATCCTCGTGGCGCTGCTTGAAGCGCTCGAGCACGGTGGCGATCTGCCGGCGGTCCGTCGTGAAGTCGGTCGCGCGGTTGTAGGCCAGCACCGCGACCAGATCCTGCGGCAGCAGATGCTCGTGCACGAACTGCAGGAGCCCGTCGAGCCCCCTGGCCGGCGGCTGCAGGCGTCCGCGCCCGAGCACGATCAGGAAGATGCGGTGGTTCTGCGCCTCGATATCCGAGCCCGGCGCCCGGCGCATCGCCGGCCTGATTCCCGCGGCGGCCGCGTCGGGTTCGAGCAGCCGCATCGAGAAGTGCTCGATCTTCTGGGCCACGCCGTTCTCGAACACCGTGAAGTCGGCCGCCTGGAGATCGGTGACGGGCCTGCCGTTCCTGTCGAGCACCCGCACGTCGATCGGCACCATGACGATGCGGCTGCGGAACGTGCCGGGGACGCGGGAGGGCTGCTGCGCCTCGGTCTGCAGCTGGATGGTGGCGGCCTGTTGCGCCCGAACGGGGCCCGACGCCACGGCCGCAGCCCCCGTGACTGACGCGAGCACGGCGAACGCGATCGAGCCCCTGTGTTTCACCGTCAGCTATTCTCGCCCAGGAGGGCCGAAGAAGACTACCAACTCCCAACCTCCAACTCCCAAGGTGCCCGCGGGAGCAGTTGGGAATTGGGGGGTTGGGAGTTGGGGTGTTGACGCTCCTGCACTACCGCAGCGTGCTTGTGGCAGTCCCCACCACGTCCGCATTCCTGTCGTAGACGATCGCCTTGACGTATCGCGGCGCGGCCTTCACCGGCACAACCGCCGTATGGCGGATGCCTTCGCGGGCTGCACGCGCGAGCGCCTCCGCCGACAGCTTCAGATCGATCGTCTGCCACAGCTCGCCGATCACGTTCTGACGGCGATCCCCGCAGAAGATCGCGACCTCCAGCGCGGCGACATGCGTCCCGCTGTCGTCGGCGAACGCGACCCGCGCCGTGTCGATGCTCAAATCAACCGCGACCTCGAGGCTGCCGTCGCCGGCCTTTACCGTCGAAGCCTCGAGTGCCAGCTGGATGTCGCGAATCTCTTGCGTATGGTTGCCGGCGGTGACGATCCGGTTGTACGTCATGAACTGTTCGCGGTCGTAGGGAACGAGCTGCGCGTTGGCGTAGTAGCCATGGCGGTAGAGCACGGTGACATCGCGGCGATTGACGCGGACCATGACGCGCCGGTACCGGCCGTCGGCGTTCGTGTCCGACGGCGCGTACCCCAGCAGGTAGTTGAACCTGGTGGCTTCGTCGATGCGGCGGGCGGCCACAGAGCCGTACACGAAACGGGAGGCGACGCCGCCGGTGAATTCTGAGATGTTCGCCAGGGATTGGATCGCCCATCGGTCGACTCCCGGCACCCAGACCTGACCTGGGCTCCACCGTCTGATCGAGAGGCTGCCCGCGAACGGTGATGGCGGCACGCCCACGCCGCCGGTGTGGATTGTGTGTATCG
>DATIEW010000708.1:0-6802 GCA_035455585.1 Vicinamibacterales bacterium
AGCACCGCGAACGCTCCAAGGAGTATCGCCAGCGCGCCGGCGAACCGGTGGCGGTCCACGGCCGGCCGGGCCGGACTCGTATCGGGGCGGGCCAGGTCGCCGCGAGACATCGCCGACCGTGCGCAGAGAAGCCCGGCGGCAAAGAAGACGCCGCAGAGCAGCTCCGATCTGCCGGAGACATACGCAACCGCCGACGACATCAACGGATGCACGGCGAACAGCACGGCAGCGGCAGACGCCGCGAGCACGTCCAGGCCGTCGGCCCGGGCGGGCTCGCCGCGCCGCTCCCGCGCGTCCGTAATGGCGCCGGTGATCACGAGGAACACGAGTCCCGCCATCGTGGCGTGCAGCAGCGTATTCGTGAGATGGAACCCGGCAGGCCGGAATCCCCAGACGGCTCGATCGAGCGCGTACGAGAGGTTGACGACCGGCCGGAACGGGCTGTGGACGAGCACGAACTCGAGCGAGAGCGGCGGCCGCAGCGAGGGATTCGCGACGACGGTATGGAAGTCGTCGTACACGAAGGGGTTGTTCAGGGTGTTCGCGTAGACGAGCAGGGCGGCCACGACGACGATGCCGCCCGCGATCCACCGCGCGCGCCGCGGAGACGGCGCGGCCCTTCGTCGGGCTGGCTGGTGCGCTTTACGCCGCATCGACCTCGGCCGCGCCCCGGGTCAGTAGGCCTTCGCGAACCAGGGCTCGCCGACCGCGGGACGGCCGCACTTGACGCACGCGTCCGAGACCCGGTCGACGTCGAATGGCATGTTGCGGAGCGTGGCCTGGGTCTCCGTCTTGATCTGCGCCTCGCACTCCTCGCTGCCGCACCAGCCGGCAATCACGAATCCCGGCCGTCCCTCCATGATGCTCTTGAACTCCTCGTAGCTCCCCACGCGCGTCGTGTGGGTCTCGCGGAACTGAAGCGCCCGCTGGAACAGCGCCGCCTGAATCTCGGCGAGCAGCGCGCCGATCCTCTCGGCGAGGCCCTCCATCGCGGCCGGCAGCTTCTCGCCGGCGTCGCGACGAACCAGCAGCACCTGCGACCTCTCGATGTCCCTGGGGCCGATCTCGATGCGCAGCGGCGCGCCCCGGAGCTCCCATTCCGCGAACTTCCACCCGGGCGTGTACTCCTCGCGATCGTCGAGCATCACGCGCACGCCGAGCGCAGCCAGCCCGTCGCGGAGCCGGCGGGCTGTCGGCAGCACCGTCTCGCGCCAGTTGCCCCGTGGAATCGGCACGATGACGACCTGGTGCGGCGCAACCCTGGGCGGCAGCACGAGCCCGCTGTCGTCGCCGTGCGTCATGATCACGCCGCCGACGAGCCTGGTCGACACGCCCCATGACGTCGTCCAGACGTGCTGCAGTGTCTTGTCGCGTCCCTGGAACTGGATCCCGAACGCCTTCGCGAAATTCTGCCCCAGATTGTGGGACGTGCCGGCCTGGAGCGCCCGCCCGTCCCGCACCAGCGCTTCGATGGAATACGTCCGCGCGGCGCCCGCGAACTTCTCGCTCTCGCTTTTCTCCCCGGCCACGACCGGCATCGCCAGCTCGGTCTCGGCGAACTCCTTGTAGAGGGACAGGATTCTCAGCGTCTCTTCCTGGGCCTCCTCCGCGGTCTCGTGCGCCGTGTGCCCCTCCTGCCACAGGAACTCGGTGGTGCGGAGGAACGGCCGCGTCACTTTCTCCCACCGGACCACGTTGGCCCACTGGTTGATGAGCACGGGAAGGTCCCGCCAGGATTTGATCCACTTGGCATAGAGCGGGCCGATGATGACCTCGGACGTCGGACGGACGACCAGCGGCTCGGCCAGCTCCTCGTCGCCGCCGCGCGTCACCCAGGCCACCTGCGGCGCGAACCCCTTGACGTGCTCCTTCTCCTTCATCAGGAGGCCCGACGGGATGAAGAGCGGGAAATAGGCGTTGACGTGGCCGGTTGCCTTGAGGCGGCGGTCGAGCGCCTGCTGCATCAGTTCCCAGATGGCGTAACCATACGGGCGGATGGCCATACAGCCCTTGACCTCTGTGTAGTCGGCCAGCTCGGCGCGCCGCACGACATCGAGATACCAGCGCGAGAAATCCTCGGACTGCGGCGTGATCTCGGTGACGAGCGCCTCCTTCTTCTGTTCCTTCACGACACCGTCCTTCCCTCACGGGGGGACTCCGTCCCCCGGACCCCCTCACACGCTTCCGCCTTTGCTGAACTCCGGCAGACCCAGCCGTAGCCTTGGCGGAGGCGGACGCTCGCGGGGCCCCTGCGCCCCGCTCCGCTCGCGTGGCTCGCGTCGCTGCGCTCGCTCGCCGCGGCACGTTCCGGACAGTCGGCGATTCAATTACACGCGCTCAGCTTTCAGTCGGTCAAGGCTTCTCGCGCCTCGGATACGCGCCGTTTCCAGTGTACATCGTCACGCCGTGGACGATCCTCGCGGTAGTGGGCGCCGCGGCTCTCTTCGCGCCGGAGCGCAGCGCGCGCGATGAGACGTGCAACAGTGAGCAGACTGGCAGTGTGCCAAGCGTCCGCCCCATGGGCCCGGCCCTCGAGGAGATCCGATTCCAGCTCGCGCCACCCCGGCTCGATCACCGCGAGGGCGCGCTCGAGGCCCGCTCTCGTTCTGAACAGCCCCACGCGCTCCCACATCGTGCTGCGGATCTCGGCGGCTGTTGGCCTGCAGTCGGCACGCAACCCGGCCGCGCCGGGGGGCTCCCCGGACTCTCCGGTCTCGATGGGCGCCACACGCCCATGCACGGTACGCATCGCCTTCCCTGCCCTGGCCCCGAACACGAGGCCTTCCAGCAGCGAATTGCTCGCGAGCCTGTTCGCGCCGTGGACGCCCGTACACGCCACCTCACCGGCTGCGAAGAGGCGGGGGATCGACGTACACCCGTCGAGATCCGTGAGGACGCCGCCCATCACGTAGTGCGCCGCGGGGCCGACCGGAATGCGATCGATCGCCAGGTCGAGCCCCGCGCGGCGGCAGGCGGCCGTGATCAGAGGGAATCGCCGGTGCACGTACTGCCGATCGAGATGCGCCAGCGAGAGGTAGACGGGGCCGCCGCTTCGCTCGGCTTCCCGCTCGATGGCGCGCGCGACCCGATCCCGCGGAGCGAGGTCTCCGGCCGGGTCGTAGCGGGTCATGAAGGCCTCTCCGTCGCGGTTGACGAGGCGGCCGCCCTCGCCGCGCAGCGCTTCGGAGAGGAGGAACCGGGGCTGTCCGGGCATCCGGAGGGCCGTCGGGTGAAACTGCACGAACTCCAGGTCGGCCACACGTGCGCCGGCCCGGTAGGCCATGGCGAGACCGTCGCCCGTAGCCACGGGAGGGTTCGTCGTGTCGCTGTAGACCTGTCCGGCGCCACCGGTGGCGAGCAGCACGGACCGCGCTCCCGCCGTCGCCAGCGCGCCGCGCTCGTCGAGATACCGGACGCCCGCGCAGCCACTGGCTGTGACGACCAGATCCACCACGCGGGCGTGGTCGGCAATCCTCACATTCGAGCGAGAGGAGATCTTCTGCCAGAGAACGCGCGCGATCTCGCGGCCCGTGGCGTCCCTGGCGTGCAGCACGCGGCGCGCGCTGTGAGCACCCTCGATCGCCAGGGCGGGCTCGCCGTCCGGGGTGCGATCGAAGGCCGCGCCCCAGTCCATCAGCTCCCGGACGTAGCGCGCCCCCTCTTCAACCAGGACGCGCACGGCGGCCTCGTTGCAGAGCCCGTCGCCGGCGGCAACGGTGTCCGCGGCGTGCAGGTCGAGCGAATCGCCGGGTCCGACGGCCGCGGCGATACCGCCCTGCGCGTATCCCGTGTTGCCTTCGCCGGGCTCGGCCTTCGTGAGCACCAGCACCGTACCTGCGTCCGCGAGTTCGACCGCGGCCCGCAGCCCCGCGATACCGCTGCCGATGATGAGGAAATCCGCACGCAAGTCCGGCTGTCCCGATGCCTGCTATCAGGCCGCTGAAAGAAGGGGCCTGATGGGAAATGGGCAATGGGCCATCGCAAACAGGCGCATTCGCCCATTTCCCATTGCCCATGTGCCATTCAGGATGCGTTCTTCAGCATCCTGCTATCCTACCATCCGGACTCGGAGCCACCCGGATAGGCCGGGTGCTGTGACCTGCGCGTGTCAACACCCGATACCCAACTCCCGACTCTCAACTCCCAAAGCACTCTCAGCCGTCCGCCTACGAGACCTTGGGAGCCGGACGTTGGGACCCGGGAGGACCGGCCGCCTCTTGAGCGGAGTCTCGACGACTCATGACACCCGACGCACGGCCATCTGCGCTTGTCCTCCGCATCGACACGAGCACGCCCCCGCGTTCGTATACGGTCACCATCGCGGAGGGCTCCACTCGCCGACTTTCCGATCTCCTCGATTCGCTCGACCTTCCGGAGGAGCGCTTCATCGTCTCGAATCCGATCGTCTGGCGCCTGCACCGCGAGCGCTTCGCGGGCGTCACGGGTGCCGAGCCGATCCTGATTCCCGACGGAGAACGGTTCAAGAACCTTGCGACGGCAAGCCGGATCCATGAAGCGCTGATACGCACCGGGGCCGACCGCGCCGCGACGATCGTCGCGGTTGGCGGCGGCGTCGTGGGCGACACTGCCGGCTTCGCCGCGGCCACCTACCTGCGGGGCGTTCCGGTGGTGCAGGTGCCGACGACGCTGCTCGCGCAGGTCGACAGCGCTATCGGGGGCAAGGTCGGCGTGAATCACCCGCTGGGCAAGAACCTGATTGGCGCGTACCACCAGCCGGCCTTGGTGGTAATCGACCCGGAGGTTCTGGCGACCCTGCCTCGGCGTGATTTTCGCGCGGGACTGTATGAAGTGGTCAAGTACGGCGTCATCGCCAGTCCGGCGCTCTTCGCGCAGGTCGGCGGCAGCCTGTCCGCGCTGTTCGCGCGTGAGCCGGCGCTGCTGTCGGTAATCGCCGCAAGCTGCCGAGTGAAGGCCTCGATCGTCCAGCAGGACGAGCGGGAAGCGGGACCGCGCCGGGTGCTGAACTTCGGACACACGATCGGCCACGCGCTCGAAGCCGTCACGAAGTACCGCCGCTTCCGCCACGGCGAAGCCGTGGCGTACGGCATGCTGGCCGCCGCCGAGCTGGCGCTCGAACGTGGAGCCCTGGCCGCAGCCGATCGCGACGCGCTGCGCACGCTGATCGTGCAGATGGGCCCCCTGCCGCCGGTGTCGGACCTCGCGCCGGAGCAGATCCTCGAGGCGATCGCGCGCGACAAGAAAGTCGTGGCCGGCCATCTGCACTTCATCCTGCCGACCGCCATCGGCGCCGTCTCCATCGTGACCGACGTGACGAGCGCGGAACTCGGGAGGGCGTTCAGCAGGCTCGCCGGCGGGATCTAGTCCAGCCGGTGCTCCCGCAGCTTGGCCATGAACAGCTTGTAGCTCACCTGCAGCAGCTCCGCGGCCCGTCCCTTGTTGTTGTCCGCCTCGCGAAGCGCATCCTCGATCTTGACCCGCTCCACATGGGACGTGGCGCGCCGCGTGACCTCCGCCAGGCTGCCTGATAGATCGAATTGAGCCCAGGGGTCGGGCGGCGACTCCGGACGCTCGATGGCCGAGAACGACAGGTTCAGGTGCCGCGGCTGGATCGCCGCGCCGTCGGAGAGGATGACCGCTCGCTCGATGCAGTTCTGCAGCTCGCGCACGTTGCCGGGCCAGGTGTACGACACGAGCAGCTCGACGGCCGTCGGCGTCAGCGCGATCGGCCTCTTCTTCATGTCGCGGCAGAAGCGATCGACGAAGTAACGCGCGAGCAGCGGGATGTCCCCGGGACGGTCGCGAAGCGGGGGGACGGTGATCGGGAAGACCGACAGACGGAAGAACAGGTCCTCTCTGAAGCGACGGGCGGCCACCTGCGCCCGCAAGCCCTGATTGGTCGCCGCCACGAGGCGGACATCGACCTGCACGGACGCCGTTCCTCCCACCCGTTCGAATCGCCGCTCCTCGAGCGCTCGGAGAATCTTGGCCTGCAGCGAGAGCGGAAGATCTCCGATCTCGTCGAGGAAGAGCGTGCCGCGGTGTGCCATCTCGAACTTTCCGGGCTTGCGCGCTACGGCGCCCGTGAAAGCGCCCTTCTCGTGCCCGAACAGCTCGGTTTCCAGCAGCGTCTCGGGAATAGCGGCGCAGTTGATGGCCACGAACGGCGCGTCCGCTCTCGAGCTCAATGCGTGGAGCGAGCGCGCGAACAGCTCCTTCCCCGTGCCGCTCTCCCCCTCCAGCAGCACCGTCGTATCCGTGGCGGCCGCGCGCTGCAGCCCGGCGAACACCTTGCGCAACGACGGATCCTCGCCGACGAGCTGCGGAGCACCACGTCGAACCGCCAGCTCCTCCTTCAGGAGCATGTTCTCCGTGACGATGCGGCGCTGCTCGAGGGCACGGGCAACGAGCAACAGCAGGTGGTCCGGATCCACCGGCTTCGCCAGGAAGTCCATGGCGCCTTCCTTCATCGCCGCAACCGCGTCCTCGATGCTTCCGTAGGCCGTCATGACGATGACCGGGATTTCGGCATCGAACTCCTTCGAGGCCCGCAGCACGGCAAACCCGTCCCCTTCAGGCAGGCGCAGGTCCGACAGCACGACTGCCGGCTGGGCCTGCAGCAGGATCCGGACGGCTTCCGGCCCGTCGCGCGCCTCCAGTACGGTGTGCCCCTGGCGCTCGAGCGCGTGCCGGAGCATCGTGCGCAGCGAGTCCTTGTCCTCGACGATCAGAATCTGTGCGGGAGTTGCCACTCTGACGGGATCAGCGGAGCCAGCCGGGCGGGACGCCGGCCTTGCGTGCTTCCTCTTCGATGTCTTCGATT
>DATIEW010000709.1:0-3622 GCA_035455585.1 Vicinamibacterales bacterium
TCACCGGCATCGACAGCTTCGGCTGGCAGGTTCACGACGGCCTCGTGGATTCCGCCACGGCGACCGTCCAGATCCTGGTTGGCAGCGACGTCGTCTTGCTCCTCGACGCCTTCGATCGGCCCGATGGCCCCAGCGTCGGCAATGGCTGGGTCGAGCTCGAGACCAACGCCGGCGACGTGGGGATCGTGTCGGGCGCCCTGCAGTTCTCGGTGACCGCGGACCGTGTGGCGCGACCGATGGTACGGCGCGCTTTCACCGCGACCGCAGCTGGGGTGCTGGAGTGGGAGTTCACCTTCGACTGGCAGCGCACCGGATCTGAGGGCTCCTACCGCATCCTGATGCAGTTGGGCGACAGCACGCTGTTCCAGGACGACGCGGTCGACCAGGGCGTCGGCGTCAATCTGGCGTGGACAGCCATCGGTGGCATCCATCAACAGCTCGGATCCCGCCGCGACGGGACGAATACAGCCCTCGGGGTCGTCAGCGGCCTGGCACGAATCAGGGTGAGTATCGATCTCGATGCCCGCACCTACTCCGTGTCGGTCGACGACACCATGGTCGGCGAGGGACTCCCCTTCGAGGACCTCGTGGGCAGCCTTGACGCGGTCAGGCTTTTTACCGATGGCATGAACGAGCAGAACTTCGCCGGCCGCCGGTTCGACGACCTGAGCATCCGGCAGCTGGCGCCCGGGGCGAACCAGCCGCCGACCGCGAACGGACAGAACATCAACACCGCCACGGACACGGCGGTGTCGGTCGCACTGGCCTACACGGACCCGGACGGGCCAGGACCCTATACGTTCACACTCGTCAGTCAACCCCTGCACGGTACGCTCACGCCCGGAGCTCTGAACGGCACCTTCGTCTACACGCCAGAGACGGGCTTCACGGGCACCGACAGCTTCACCTGGCAGGTCCACGATGGCCTGGTCGATTCGGCCACCGCGACCGTACAGATTCTAATAGGCAGCAACCCTGTGCTGCTCTTCGATGACTTCGATCGGCCCGATGCTGCCGGCGTCGGCAACGGCTGGGTCGAGCTCGAGACGAACGCCGGAGACGCAGGCGTCGTGTCCGGTGCCCTGCAGTTCTCCGTGACCGCGGACCGCGCGGTTCGCCCCATGGTACGGCGCTCGTTCACCGGAACCTCGACAGGTACGCTGGAGTGGGAATTCACGTTCGACTGGCAACGGACCGGAACGGAGGGTATCTACCGCCTCTTCATGCAACTGGGCGACGGCACGCTGCTCCAGGACAACGCGGTCGACCAGGGCGTCGGCGTCAATCTGGTGTGGACGGGCGACGGTGGCGTGCACCAGCAGCTCGGTTCCCGCCGCGACGGCACGAATACACCTCTTGCGGTCGTCAGCGGCCTGGCACGGATCAAGGTGAGCATCGACCTCGATGCCCACACGTACACCGTGTTCCTCAACGATGTTGCCGTCGGCCAGGGACTCCCCTTCGAGGACCCCGTAGTTACTCTTGACACGGTCCGGTTCTTCACCGACGGTGTGAACCACCAGAACTTCGCGGGCCGCCGGTTCGACGACGTCGCCGTCGTCCGGACGCCCTGATACCGCCCGGGATCACTCCTCGACGTCAAGGGTCAGCCGGCCAGACGACAGATCGAGTGGCACCCTCGTCGACCGGCATGCCCCGCTCGATCCGCTCCTCCCTGGCGAGCGGGCTGGTCGTGTAGCGCAGTACGACGAAGACCGCGGCCAGACACAAATATCCGTAGACGAACTCGCGGCCCGGCTCGTGCAGCCACGTGAGCCGCGGCGCATGAATGATCCCGACGGACGCGAGGAGCGCGAGCATGATGCTGGCAGCCGCAGCCTTGAACCACTCGCGGTCGATGAGGAACACCGCCACGGCGCCCCACAGCATCGCGGTCAGGAGCGCCCCCTGAGCGATGGGGACGACGGCCGGGGAGATGCCCGCCACGGCGTCCGGCGCAGCCTGACCGAAGCGCGTCTGCAGGAAGTTCGCGAGGTACGGGATCATCCCGAGCGCCACGGCGGGCGCGTGGCGCGCCGGCACCGTCGTGAACGCGCTGGCAATCATGGTGATTCCCACGAACACGAGGATCGGGGCGATCACGGCCAGCGGAACGACCGCGGCGATTGCTCCAATCAGTCCGAACGCCGCCGCGAGCAGGTACACGAGGCCGTTGAGGATCGAGTAGCCCCGCCCGGCGCGCATCTCCTTCGTACCCACCGACGCGATGTACACGGTGGTGGGCAGCACGCCGCCGAACAGGCCGCCGACGATTGTGCCGGCCCCGTCCGCGAGCTGGGCGCGCCGGACGTCGTAATCGTCGCCGAGCGCCGAGACGGCCTCGACGTTGTTGATGGTCTCGAGGAAGTTGTAGATCGAGATCGGGATGACGATGGCCAGCAGCGCGTTGTGGGCACCCAGGAGGTCGCGGAAGCCCTCGAACCCGGCCAGCGTCGGCAGCGGCGGGTACCAGCCGATCGTCTCGGCGCCGCGGGAGATCGCCGCCGCTTCGGCGCGCCCGGACATGTAGGCGAGCAGCGTGCCGACGCCGATTGCGACCAGCGTGGCTGGAACCCGTCCCGGAAAGACGACCTTTGCGACCAGGCCGGCGAGGATGATGCCGAGCGCGACGCTGCCCGCTATCGGCATGCTGTAGGTCTTGAAGTACAGCTCCCCGCCGATGAAGGTCAGGGCAACGCCCGCCAGGGCACCGAGCATCGCGGCGCGCGGCAGCTGGCGCCGTACCCAGGGGCCTATCGCCGCGCCAGCCATCTCGACCAGGCCGCCAGCCAGCACGGCGCCGACGCCAATCCTCCAGGCCAGCTCTGGGTCCCCGGTCCGGGCCAGCGCGGGAGCCAGGATTCCGAACGTGTAGACGAACTGAATAGGCGTCGAAATGCCGTAGGCGAGCGCCGTCACGTCGCTCCGCCCTTCGCGCTCCGCCAGACGCCTGGCCATCCGGGCGTAATAGAGATTGCCGGCGAGCACCGCCACGGCGGCGCCAGGAATCATGCGGGAGAAGATGATGTCGGCCGGGAAGCCGATCCCCGCCATGAGGATCGCGATGAGGGCGAAGTTCGCAAGGTTGTTCTGGAACAGCGCGAAGAACCCGTCCACGTCCTCGCGCTTGAACCAGGGGTAGTGCGCGGCGGGCGGCGGTTTCCCCGTTTTCATGTGTGACACCTGCACGCGGGAAGGTGAGGATCCGAATCGGCGTTCGCACGCGTCGCCGCTGCCGGATATGCTACTCCCATACGATCGCGGACCGGTGGATGCATCAGACCGCTCCAGGCTGGAGGAAGAGTGCCGGACGCCGAACTGCACAAGGACCTTCGGGCAGGCGTGCGCGAGCTGTGCCGGGCGTTCCCCGACCCGTACTGGCGTGACCTCGATGCGCGGCGGGCCTACCCGGACGCCTTCGTCAGAGCGCTCACGGACGCCGGCTATCTCGCGGCGCTGATCCCCGAGGAGTACGGCGGCTCCGGCCTCGGCGTCGCCGAGGCCTCGATCATCCTCGAAGAGGTGAATCGCAGCGGGGGGAACGCCGGCGCATGTCACGCGCAGATGTACACGATGGGCACGCTGCTGCGGCACGGGTCGGAGTCGCAGAAGCGAGAATACC
>DATIEW010000710.1:0-4130 GCA_035455585.1 Vicinamibacterales bacterium
AGCGCCATCTTGTGCGCGGTGTGGAACCGCACGAGCCCGCCGGCGGTCCAGCGCCCCTCGAAGAACCGCTTGAGCCGGCGATATGCGAATGCCCGCTCGATGAAGTTCTCCCGGAGCCTCGGATCCGAGAGCCGTCCCTCCTCCTCTATCGGAAGCAATGGAAACCGCGTCATCAGAACGCCGGCAAACAGCCCGCGCCCCGATCGCTCCGGCGCCCCGCGGGTTCCGTAGACCTTCACGCGTTCCATTCCGCAGCTCGGCGAGTCCTTCTTCAGCACATATCCGTCGAGATCGTCCGCGGCGAGCCGCTCGACGCGCTCTCCGGCCCAGCGATTCATCATGCCTGTGTGATCGGTTCCGGAACGCGTCCCCACCATCCGCAGCCCGACAGGCGATCGCACGAGCTGCACCGCCTCCCGCGGCGTGCCCATTCCAGCTTCGACCTCGGGACACACCGAAACCCATTCGACGTGAGGGCCGAGGACGTCGGTCAGGAACCGATCGCGCTTGTGACCCCCGTCGAACCGCACCTCCCGGCCGAGCAGACAGGCCGAGACGCCGATGCGGAGCCTCAGTTCCACTTCATCCCGCGGATCTGATCGAGATTGACGTTGCCCCCACTCAGCACGCAGACGACCTTCGATCCGCGAGGCGCCGCGACGAGCCCGTCCAGCAGCGCGGCCACCGGCGCGGCAGCCGCCCCTTCGACGACCAGCTTGGCGTGAGACATGACCCAGATCATCGCATCGAAGATCCGCTCGTCGGGAAGCGTGACGATCCCGTCGACGTACCGCCTCACGACCTCGAAGGTCGTGTCGCCGACGCGCTTCACCCGCAGGCCGTCGATGATGCAGTCGACCCGCTCGAGCGTGACCAGCTTCCCGCTCTTCACGCTCTCGGCCATCGCGGGCGCCCCGGACGACTCCACGCCGATCACCCGCACGCCGGGCTTCACCCCCTTGACAGCCATCGCGATGCCCGAGATGAGGCCGCCGCCTCCGATCGGCACGACGACAACGTCGACGTCGGGCCAGTCCCGGACGACCTCGAGGCCGAGCGTGCCCTGGCCCGCGATCAGATCGAGGTCGTCGAATGGATGGACGTAGGTCAGGCCACGATCCCGGACGAGCTGCTTCGCCTTCTCGTTGGCCTCGTCCCAGATCGTTCCATGGAGCACGACCTCCGCGCCGTAGCCGCGTGTGGCGGCGACTTTCGACGGGGTCGCGTTCTCGGCCATCACCACCACCGCTCGAATGCCGTAGATCTTCGCGGCCAGCGCCACGCCCTGCGCGTGGTTGCCGGCCGAGGAGCACACCACGCCGCGGCGCTTTTCTTCGTCAGTGAGGAAGGCGAACTTGTTGAGCGGGCCGCGTATCTTGTACGACCCGGTGCGCTGGAGCATCTCCGCCTTCAGCCGCACGTCGAATCCCGTGCGCTCGCTCAGCAGGCGCGATGTGAAGAGCGGCGTGTGATAGATGTGCGGCGAAACCCGTTCGTACGCCGCCTCGAAGACGTCACGGCCGAGCGGCAGCTTCACCGCTTCACCGCCGTCACCATGATCTCGACCAGTCCGTCGGGCGCCACCAGACCGGTCTGCACCGTCGTCCGGGCGGGAAAATCCTTCCCGAAGAACGGACGGTACGCCTCGTTCATCGCGCGGAAGTTTCCGAGATCGGTGAGGTACACGACGGCATCGACGACGTCGGCGGGGGCACAGCCGGCAGCCTCGAGCGCGCGGCGGATCCGGTCGAGCGTCTCGCGCGTCTGCGCGGCGGCGTCCCCTTTGTTGTCGGCCGTGCTGCCGAGCATCCCGGCGACGTAGACGTGATTCCCGGCACGTATCGCCGGACTGAGGTTCGGGTTGGCCGGCCGGCCGTCGCTCACGGCTTCGCGCGCGGCCGCCGAGGCGACGAGGGTGATCTCGACCGCGTACTGGCTGCCGGCGAGGCCCGCCCTCACCGTCGCGCGCGCCGGCGGCGCTGACGGAAAGTAGCTGCGATAGGCGGCGTTCATCTGCTGGAAGTTTGCCGTGTCCGGCAGGAACACGCGGGTGCTCACGACGTTCGCGTAGCTCATCCCGGCCGCCTTGAGCAGCTCGCCCGCATTGTCCATCACGACGCGCGTCTGTGCCGTGATGTCGCCGGCGACGACGGAGTTGTCGCGGCCGTTGCGCGAGACGAGGCCGGCGAGAAACAACGTGTCGCCACTCCTGATGGCGTAGCTGTAGGGATTCGGCGACTTCATCCAGTCGGCCGGATGCACGACGACCCGCTCGGCTCCGGTTGGCACGGCGATCATCGACACCTCGATCAGGGCGTCCGGCAGCACGAGATCGGTGATGACGGTCGTCCTCGTCGGCGGATCCCGCGTCCAGAAGCTCTTGTAGACCTCGTTCATCGCGCCGAAATCGCCGGCCGACTTCAGGTACACCGCGACCGCGACAGCCTGGTCGAGCGACGATCCGGCAGCGGCGAGCACCTCCCGCATGCGCTCCAGAACCCGGCGCGTCTGCGCGGCAACGTCACCCTTGCCGACGATCGCCCCGGCAGAGTCCTGCGCGAGCGTACCCGAGACGTAGATGAACCCGCCCGCTTTCACGGCAGGGCTGTAGGGCCCGACCGGCGCGGGACCGGCGGTGACGATCTGTCTGGCTGGCATCTGCATGGCCGTGAGGAGAATGGCGCCCGCAAACAGAGGCAGGAGCATGTGGGACATGGCGCAATTCTAGTAGGAGCTAGGAGCTAGAAGCTAGGAGGTAGCTGGAGTCTCCTAGCTCCTGGCTAGCTTCTAGCTCCTAGCTCCTCTGCTCCTAGCTCCTAGCTCCTACCATTGTCTCTTCCATAGCCGCCACCAGGTGGTGCTCTGCAGATCGAGGGCGTTCCACCACAGATCGATGGCGCGGCGGTCACCTGCCAGGACGGCTTCGCGAGAGACTTCCGCCGGCGGAGGCACGAGCGCCGCCATGCGGTCGTAGACTTTCGAGCGCTCGGCCCGACTTCCACGGCGGAGCAGGTGCCAGAGCGTCAGCGCGTCACGCGGCCGCGCGCGCGAGAGCACGAGGTTGAGCGCCGACGCGCGTCCGTTATCGTCCGGCGCGCCGAAATCGAGCAGCGCGAGCGCAGGGGCGTAGCCCTCCGGCGCGTCCTCGTATCGCGGCGTGCCGGGGCCGACGCCCGGGCGCGTGGCGCACACGGCCTGCTCGGGAATGAACGACTCGCGCCCCTCGTGCTCGAACCCCACCCATCCATGCGTGACGCGTACGAGTCCCGCGCCCGTCTCGTCCACCTGCAGCGTGTACGCGCATCCGAGATCGATGGCGACGGCCGAGGGAGTGTTGACGAAGAAGAACTTCGGCGGCGCCCAGATGCGCGCATGAATCGTGCCCCGCGACAACGCCATGCGGTGCTCCCGCCCCCGCGCCTCGACAAGCTGCAGCCGCGTGTTCGGCTCGACCTCGACCCGGCCGATCTGCCCGACGGAGACCCGAGCCCTCGCCGCGGCGTCCGTCACCAGCCAGCCGCCGATTCCCAGCCTGGCGCTGCCGGCAACCGTCCGACCGTCGATCGCCGGGAGTCCTGCGATCGTCTCGACCGCCCATCCGATGCGCGGCTGCACCAGCGTGAACCACGCGGCGCCGGCGACGATCGTAATGACGGCGGCCGCGCTGAGCGCCATCACCGTCCGCAGAATCCGCCGGCTTCCCCACAAGGCGTGCCGATGCCCGGCTTCACGGCGAACGGGCAGTGGCGGCAGCGCGCCCTGATGCTTCAGCTCGCCCAGGATCCTCTCGAGCCGCACCACTTCGGGGTCCGGCGTGCCGGTCCGATTCCAGAGATAGTCGTCGTGCTGCGAGCTCATCTGTTCAATTTCTCCCGCAGCAGTTTCATGCCGCGGTGCAGGTTCACGCGAACGGACGCCGCCGTCAAGCCGGTGCGCTCGGCGATCTCAGGTCCCGTCATGCCTTCGACGAGCCGGAGGGCGAGCGTCTCGCGGTACGCCTCCGGCAGGGTGCGGATGACGCCGAGCACGGCGAGCGCTTCCGCGCGCGACGAGGTCCGCTCAGGGGCCGGAAGATGCTCGGGAAGCTCGCCGGCCGCGGCGTCGCGGCGGTGGAAATCGGCGGCGCGGTT
>DATIEW010000711.1:0-2873 GCA_035455585.1 Vicinamibacterales bacterium
CCTGCCGTTGCTCGCACTTTTCGGGCTCGTCGCCGTGCTCCTCGTCCCGCTCGTCTAGGCTTTCTGAGGCCGAGCGAGCAGCCGCCAACAGCGAGGGGCGGCGCTGGAGCCCGCCCCTCTGCTGGTCGGAACGACGTCGCACTGTCGGGCGCGCGTGGATCAGCGGAAGGCGTGCCGGTTGCCCCAGTGGGCGACCTTGCGCCCGATCTTCGCCCCCTCCTCGTCGGCGAACCGGAAGTGGATGCCGGACCAGACGCGGGCGTCGACGATGTCGTCTCGCAGCTGCGAGAAGCTCGTGAACTGCCGCGTCACGTTGCTTGGCGTGGTCCCGCTGAACGTGGCCTCGTCGAGGCCGTAGAAGTGCTGCATGGTGTCCGCGACCGCGCTGCCGAACGCCGACAGCCCGCCCGGGTGGTCGGGGTAGGGCGGGGCCGCGATCAGCGACGTCCAACCCGGATCGGCGTCGGTCGCGTCGTTGCCGTCGGATCCAGCCTCGTGGATCGCGGTCACCGGCCGCCAGAACGAGTACCGCGCCTTGTCGCGCCAGGTGACGATCAGCGCGTCCGCGGCGTTCGTGTACGTACGCGCGAACAACCGGGCATGGTCGGCCAGGCTGCCGCCCTGGCTGTTCGCGATCGAGCGGATGATGCTCGCCATCGTCGCGGTCGCGTTGGTCAGTCCCCAGTACTGTGCGGCAGCCGTCTGCTCGGGCGTCCGGATCGCGCTGGTCGCCGAGCCGATCTCCTTCACCTCATTGAAGTCGGCCGCGTACGCCCGCGAGCCGAGGTCGTAGGGCGCCCGGCCGCGGAACAGGTCCGGATCCCGGAGCACGAACGGCCGGACATCCTTCAGCCACGCTCCGGGATCGTTCACTCCCGTCGTCGGCCGCCATTCGCCGGGCAGCGACCCGACCGTGAAGAGGAAGCTGCCGAAGCGGCCGTCGCCCTCGCGCGCCTCGAGCAGCGCGATCGCCGCGGTTACGCCGGTGGCGATCCCGCCCTCCCTCGCCGGCCCGGGTGGGATGGAGGCGAGCGTGTTCAGATACGCGGTCTCGATCACGCTTACGCGGCCCGGCGAGAACCCCGCCGCGCCGTTGAGCCCACCGTTGAGGAGCATGTGGCGTGCTGCGGCGGCGACGGCGGCATCCTGCGAATACCACGGCATGGCCGCTGGTGTGGAAGCGTACGGCTCGTGGCCGCCGACGATCGCGTTGACCGCGTCGTAGACCGCGGCGTGGACCATCGCGAGGTGCACGGTCGAGACGGCGCCCTGGCCGGCGCCCGGTGGAACGGCCGTGCCGGGCGACTGCAGCGCCGCGGCGGCCACTTGATTCCAGTCGGTCACGGTGTCCGCGCGGACGGTTGCCGGTGACGCGAGCATGACGAGTAGGACAAGACCGCCGAGCAGGGCCCGGCGTGAGCGGGTGGCGCGCATGACTACTCCTCCCATTCGTGGGTCGGCCTGCGCAGCGCGGCTCCCGCCACCACGACGAGGATCGCGAGGATGTCCGGCGTCACCACGTACCGCCTGAAACCCATCCCCCTCCTTGACCGCCTTAAGTCGATGGCGTTTCCGCTACCGCGATAGCGACTTAACTACCGCAGCCCCAGCTGTGTCAAGGCCCCGTCGAGTCTGCTCGCGAGGCCGTTGCCAACGCCCCGAGTAGAGTTCGGCCGTGGCCTTGCACCCGACCACGATCCGCTTCGCTGACCGGGCTTACACGGCGATCGCGCTCGCCGCCGACGCGCAAGGGATCAGCGTCTCGCAATACGTCCGCGAGGCCGCACTCATTCGCGCAGTGCTCGACGAGCTCGACTCCGCGAACGAGGCGCTGCACACCGCGCATGACCTGCTCGCCATCGCCCGCGAGGTCCGGCGCCTCGCCGAGGTCGAGCCCGCGGGTCCGTCCCGAGCCACCGCCGGTCGCCGGGGGTCAGGGCCCCGGACTCCGACGGGGCGCTAGCATGCCCGCCCGCTCGGCCTGGAACACAGAAGCCCTGCCTGAACGGGGCTTTCCGAGGAGCGGCAGGCCGATCGAGCGACGGTGGAACTTCTCGCGCAGCTAGTTCGCTTGCAGCTGAAGCGCGCTCCGGTCGGTTGCAGGCACGGCAGGGATACACCGCTTGTGGGCGAACTTCGGCACAAGTCCGACGCGGCTTGCAGCGTCCTCAACGGGAGGTACGTATGAATTCCAAGAGCATGGCAGGCTGGATCGGGTTCGCTGGAATCGTGATGCTGATCATGGGCGGCATTGCCTTCTTCCAGGGCCTGATCGCCCTGTTCGAGGACGAGTACTACGTCGTCACGCAATCCGGCTTCCTCGTCGTCGACGTGACGGCATGGGGGTGGATCATGCTGATCTGGGGCGTGCTGCTCGTGCTCGCGGGCCTGAGCCTGATCTCCGGGCAAAGCTGGGCACGCTGGTTCACCATCGTTGTCGTGGCGCTGAACTTCTTCGCCCAGCTCGGCTTTCTCGGCAACAGCAGCTACCCGCTCTGGGCGCTGACCGCCCTGGCGTTGAACGTCGTCGTGCTCTACGCGCTGACCGCGCGCTGGGACGAGAGCCAGGCCGACATCGCGACGGCCCGGTAGTCGGTTCTCTCGGGGCCGTCACGCAGCTCGCGCTGCGTGACGGCCTTCTTGCAGAGGTCGTTCTCGCCCGCGCGCTCACCGCGCCGCACGCGCGGTACGCTGCCACGCATGATCCCTTGGATCATCCTCGCGGTGGTCGCCGTACCGCTCGTTGTGATCGCCTTCGTGGCCATGCGTCGCAACACGGCTGCGCGCGAGTCTCTGGCAAGTGCCGACGCGGAAGCGCGCACGGAGCAGGCGTTCGCCGAAGCCGAAGCCTACGAGGCGGCATGGCACGAGGA
>DATIEW010000712.1:0-12169 GCA_035455585.1 Vicinamibacterales bacterium
GAAGATCCTCGACCACGCGCGCAAGACGAATCCGTGGCTCATCGTGCTCGGACGCATCGGCGTCCACAGTCCGAACGACGAAACCGGGCTGGGAAGCAACGCCGAGAACGTTCTCCGCGCGTCGCCCTGCGATGTATTACTCTCCACGCGTTTGGAGGTGCCGCGCCTGGACGTCCGCGCCGAGGAGACGGTGCGCTGGACGCCCGAGGCGGAGGAGCGGATGACGCACGTTCCCGAGCAGGTGAAGGGGATCGCGCGCACCGGCGTCCTTCGTCTGGCGCTCGAGAAAGGGCATTCGGTGATCACGAGCGCAGTGATCGACGATGCGATGGATCGGTTCATGCCGAAGAGCGCGTCGGCCGCGACGAAGGCGCTGGCCGAGGCGGTGGCCCTCGAGCGGGCGAAGTCCGGCCCGGTGTCGATGTGCCGGGCGTGCGGCGTGGCGGCCACGCAGAGCGACGCTGTGAGGTGCACCGTCTGCGGCGCCACCGACTTCGAGGTGATCTCCCGGGACATGATCGACAGGATCGCGGCGGTGGAGGGAGGTCTCCAGGAGGAAACCACGTACGACGGACGCAAGCTCCGGTGGACGGACGAAGCCCGGAAGGGCCTCTGGACCATGAAGAACGCGTATCAGCGCCGCCGCGTCAAGGCGCGCGTCGAAAAGCGCGCGCGCATGATGAAGCTCGACGCGATCACGCTCCAGTTCGCCCGGGAGGTGATCGAGGAGGAGACGGGCGCGCCGCTGGAGATTCCTCCTAGACCGGGGGGCTTCGCCCCGCCGGGCCCCCCAGCGCCGTCGCTCGCGGGGGCCCCTTCGCCCCGCTCCGCTCCGGCGGGGCGCGCCTCTGGCGCGCCTGGCTTCGCCGCCGCGGAAGTTCCCGCGTCTCGGTTGATAGCGAGGGACGACAAGAAGAACCCGTTGATCTCGACGTTCGACTGGACAGACGAGGCCGTGCAGCGGGTTTTCCGGGTCCCGGCCGGGTTCATGCGCAGCAAGACGCAGGAGCGGATCGAGGAGCTGGCGCGGGAGCGCGGCGCGGCGGCGATCGACCTGGCGCTCGTCGAGGAAGGAATCGAGATCGGCAAGAAGATGATGGCGGAGATGATCGCGACGTATTCCGGTCCTCCCTCCACGGGCACGAGCGCCGGAGCCGCGAAACCCGAGGGTGCGCCGGCGGACTCGAACGGGCGCGGGTATCTCAACGAGGTGAGATCACGCTAACTCCCAACTTCCAACTCCCAATCCCCAAGAACGCGTCGGTTGTGCCTGCTGGGCGCTGTCGTTGCGGGTTTTGCCCCCGACAGTTTGGGAGTTGGGCGTTGGGCGTTGGGAGTTGTCCGCGTGAGTTCCTATCGCTTCTGCCGCACGGACGACATCGGGCTGCTCGTCGACGCGCTGAATCGCTGCTGGGCGCCGCACTTTCCCGACGAGCCACCCATGACGCCGGCGGCCTTCAAACGGTCGATCCGCGACCTGCAGGTCTGGTGCAGCAGCTGCATGGTCGCCTTCTCAGGATCGGACCCGATCGGCGTCCTGATCGGCGCGAAGCGTCCGTCCGCGACGCTGATCCTCAGGGTCGCCGTCCATCCTGATCATGTGCGGCAGGGCCACGGCCGTCACCTGCTCGAGTCGCTCGGGTCGAAGCTCGCGATCCTCGGCCCGCCGCGAATCGTCGCCGAGGTCCCCGAGACGCTCGGCCCTGCCTGCGCGTTCTTCAGCGCGCGTGGATACGTCCAGGAAGCGCTGCTGACGGACTACGTCCTACATGGCGAAGAGTACGATACGCGGACGTGGCTTCCGCCTTCAGGCGGAAGTTCCTCAGCGCCAGCAGGGACGGCCGACGGTGCCGCCCGCCAGTTCGTGATCCCTGTGACCGTCGACGATCTCACGGCCAATGATCTTCTTGGCGAGGCTCATACGCAGACCTGCTGGGAGCGCTCGGTCGAGGCCCTCAACGCAAGGAAGGATGACCTCGCCGGACTTGCCGTTGCCTCCGACGAGCAGATCGAGGCCTACATCCTCTATACAGGCGGAGCGGCTCAGGAGCCGGCCGCGGCCGGTCCGGGCGCGCGCCGTCGGACGGCGGAGATTGTGTCGCTCCGCTCCTTCGTCGAGGACGGTGGAGCGCGCCTGAAGCTACTGCTCTCTCGACTCGGCGCGGCGACGTTCCGCTTCCCGAAGGTGCACCCGGCGGACATCTCGGTGGAGTGCCTTGGGACGCTCGGGTTCCGCCCCGCTGGCAGCCATCGGGTCTACACAGCGAGGGCGCGAGCCGTGTAGGCAGTCGGGTGATCTCTCGTGGCGCGCGTGTTTGCCGGTGACGATTCACTCATAGTACCGCCTGCTGACTGATGCCCGCCGCGCGGCGCGAACCGGGGCCCATGGCGAACCCATCCCGTTCGGCGAGCAGGACCGCACACGCTGGGACCGGCAGGCCATTGCCGGCGGCGTGGCGTTCGCCAACCTGGTTCTGGCGAAGGAGTCGGTCGGCGGAGCGGCATACGGGGGCCGCACCTCGACGCCGACCCGAGAACTCGAAGGGACGTGGCGGTCGGCACCTCCTTGGCTGTTGATCGGAAGGCGGCCGACCAGGGTGCTGAGGGCGCGATCAGGTTGGGACACTATTTGCTCGTCGCGCGCACATCCGGTGCAACGACCTGAGTGTGCTCGGCTGCCGCTTCAAGCGCCCTTTTGAGCAGGGAGATCTGGCCGGCGTGATACACGTGATGCTGAATCAGGCCGTGCAACGTAACGTAGCGTGACACGCCGCTTCCGAGCGCCGGTTCGCGCGTGTCGCCAATCTCTTCCTGGAGCCGACCTTCGTTCTCTCCCCTGATTGCCTCGACGAGCTGCGCGTTCGCGGCATCGAGCGCCGCGAGGATTGCACCCCAGCGCTTTTCGTCGTCGTCGGCGGCGCCCTCGGGCCAGTCGCCCTCTTCCGGCTCCGCCGCGGTACCCACCTGCAGGCGCCTTGAGATCTCGCGGGTCCACGCCGTCATGTGGAGTACCAGCTCGCAGATGGTGTGCACCCGGGGGCTCAGCCGCGCGTCGGCCTGCCGTGCCGTCACGCCCGCGAGCGCCGCCCGCACCGAGGGCCCGTGCCACGCATCGCCGTCGTAAGCGCGCTGCAGCTGGTCGACGATTCGATCGATCTCACGCACGGTTCACGCTCCTTTATCTGTTCTGCGCGTGCGATCGGTATCCAGCGGGTAGAAGCGGATTCCCCATTCTCCTCTCCCGCTCTCGTAGAGCTCGATGATCCGTCGATCATCACGCGGCCATGAAGCGGAGCGTGCCCTCGAGCAGACGGCGATCCATCTCCCCCAAAAAGAAAGACGGACGAGCCGCGGGTGCATCGCGTTCATGGTACTCTTCAATCCAGTGGCCTGTCACCGCTGAATCAGTAGACCTACGGGGGCATCTCACCTCGCTGCCGCGATGCAGACTCCCCGCCGACGCGCGCATCAGAGAACACCGAACATGGATCAGTCCAGCCGCTGCCGGATGTTTCGAAAGCTTCACGAGTCAGGCTGCTTCGTGATTCCCAACCCGTGGGACGTCGGCAGCGCGCGGTTGCTCGCTCAGCTTGGCTTCCCTGCCCTTGCTACGACGAGTTCCGGCTTTGCCTGGTCGATGGGCTGTCGCGACAACGGCGTCACTAAAGAGGAAGCGCTGGCGCACATGCGCTCGATCGCTCAGAGCGTGGTGGTGCCGGTCAACGCGGACTTCGAGGGTGGTTTCGCCATCGAGCCGGGGGGAGTTGCGGCCAACGTTGCCGAGGCATCCGCCACCGGCGTGGCCGGACTGTCCATCGAAGACTCCACGGGCGATCCGGGTGCGCCCCTCTTTGAGTTCGCCCTGGCTGTCGAGCGCATCAGGGCAGCCCGGCGGTCCATCGACGAAAGCCGGACCAATGTTCTCCTGACAGGCGGCTCGGAAGGGTTCATCGTCGGCCGGCCGGATCTGGCTGAAACGATCCGCCGGCTTGTCGCGTACGCTGAAGCGGGCGCCGATTGCCTGTACGCACCCGGCATCCGGACGGCGGACGAAATTGCCGCGGTCGTGAAGGCAGTGAGCCCGAAGCCGGTCAACGTGCTCGTCGGCAGCGACTTCACGACCGTCGCGGGGCTCGCGAGGCTCGGTGTCCGGCGGATCAGCGTCGGCGGCGCGCTGGCGCGTACGGCGTGGAGCGGCTTTCTTCAGGCGGCCACCGAGATTGCCGAACGGGGGACGTTCACCGGTCTGGCCAGGGCGGTTCCGTTCACCGAGATCAACGGGCGCTTCGAGGCTCCGTAACCCTGGAGTCGAGAGTTTGCCTCAAGGGGGCGGCATGATCAGCGGTGCGCATTCGATCATCTACAGCAGGAATCCCGATGCCGATCGCGCTTTCCTGCGAGACGTGCTGAAGCTGACCCACGTCGACGTGGGCCAGGGCTGGCTGATCTTCGGGCTGCCGCCCGCCGAGCTCGCCGTGCATCCATCCGGGAAGAACGATATCCACGAGTTCTACTTCATGCTCGACGACATCGAGGCGTTCGTCGCGCAGATGAAGAAGCACGGCATCGCATGCAGCCCGCTCCAGGATCGAGGGTGGGGACTGCTGTCCAATCTGACGCTGCCCGGAGGCGGCAGCCTCGGGATCTACCAGCCGCGTCATGCGAGGCCAAGAATGATGCTCCCACGACCCGTTGGCCGGAAGACGGCCCGCCCGTCGAAACCACAGGGGGCGAAAGCCAGACGGCGTCGTGTCACCCCTCTAAGAAGACGGTAGTCGGTGCTCAGATTACGGCTTGTTTTCCGACGCTGCGGGACCGGGGACCGCCAGAACTGAACAGGAGGCCAGGAGATCACCTGAATCCTCATGGGTAGTAGCCGCCTACCTGATCCTCGGCGCCTCGGGGATCGCGGCGCCGTCGTGGCGCGGTTCGGAGCCTGCGAAGTGGACGCCCGTCCCGTTGCTCATCACCGCCTGGCCGAAGCCGAAGGTGCCCGAACGCGGCTGGACCGTGCGCACCTCGTGGCCGAGCGCCGACAGCTCCTTGCGTACCGACTCCGGGATGAGCGCCTCGACATTCACGTCGCACCCGCTGAACGATCCCTTCGTGAAGCGCCCGACCTCGAGCGCCTCCTGCACGTCGAGCCCGAAGTCGGCGACGTGCGACACGTACTGCGCGTGCGCCTGCGCCTGGTTGAATCCGCCCATGATGCCGAACCCGATCTTCACGTCGCCCTTCTCCATGAAAGCGGGGATGATCGTATGCAGCGGCCGCTTGCGCGGGGCCACCTGGTTCGGGTGGCCGTCCTCCAGGGTGAACAACGCGCCGCGGTTGTGCAGCATCACGCCCGTGCCCGGCGCGACGAGGCCGCTGCCGAACGACGAGTACAGGCTCTGGATGAGCGAGGCGATGTTGCCGTCGCGGTCGATGACGGAGAGATAGATCGTGTCGCCGCCGGGGCCATCCGTGAGGCCGGCGAACCTGGACGGCTCGACCGCGCACGCGGCCTTCGCCGGGTCGATGAGCGCGGCGCGGGCTTCCGCGTTCGTCTTGCTCAGCATTGCCTCGACCGGCACTTTCGAGAACTTCGGGTCCGCGACGTACCGCAGCATGTCCGCGTAGGCCAGCTTCTTGGCCTCGATCATGACGTGCAGCGCCTTCGCGCTCGTGAGGCCATATTCGGCGATGGGGAAGCGCTCCATGAGGTTGAGCATGATGAGCGCCGCGATGCCTTGCGTGTTCGGCGGCAGTTCGTACACCGTCCATCCGCGATAGGTCGTCGAGATGGGATCCACCCACTCGGGCTGATACTCCTTCAGGTCGGCGGCCGTCATGGTGCCGCCCTTCTCCCGCGAGATCGCGAGGATCGCCTCCGCGGTCGGGCCTTCGTAGAACCCCGCCGCCCCTCGTTCGCCAATCAGCCCCATCGTCTTTGCGAGGTCGGGGTTCTTCATGACGTCGCCGGCCCACGGCGCGCGGCCGTCGAGAAGGAACGCGGCCGCGGCGTGCGGATCCGATGCGAGCCGCCGCTGGGCGCCGGACCAGTAGCGCGCGACGACGTCGGTGACCGGGAAGCCGTCTTCGGCGTAGTAGATCGCCGGGGCGAGCAGATCGGCCATCGGGAGGCGGCCGAAGCGCGCGCGCAGCATCTCCCAGCCCTTTACAGCGCCAGGCACGGTGACGGTGTAGATGCCGCTGCCTGGCATCCTAATCTCGCCCTTCGATCGCAGGAACGCGGCCGTGAGACCAGTCGGCGCCCAGCCGCCGGCGTTCAGTCCGTACAGCTTCCCGCTCTTCGCCTCGTAGTAGATCGCGAAGAGATCGCCGCCGATGCCGTTGTAGTGCGGCTCGACGAGGCCGAGGACGGCGTTGGTCGCGATGGCCGCATCCACCGCGCTTCCGCCGCGCTCGAGCATCTGCACGCCGGCGCGCGCGGCAAGCGGCTGGCTCGCGGCGACGATGCCGAGCCTGGTCATGACCTTGGACCTTCCGACCACGACCGACGGTCGGCGCGGCTCGGGCTGCTGGGCGCCCGTCCCGCCGAGGAACCCTGCGACCATCACCACGATTGCGGCGACCCGGATCTTCATGGCGCTTCTCCTGACGCGCTACACCCTACCGCAGAAGCGGGCCTCTTGCACCACAAAGCCACGACGCATCCCCCAGCCTTTGACGACTGGTGCCTTCTGGATCCACAAAACGGAACCATGAACACCGTTTCCCTCTCGGTCAAGAATGTCCCTGGCGCCGTGGGCGCGCCGTCTCAAGGCACGAGCGGCGCGCAATCATCGGTCGTTGCAGGGAGAGTTGCTGGCGATCCTGACCGAGGCCAGCCAGGTGACGTCCGCGTCGTATCTCGCGGCGCTCGTCCGTCAGCTCGATCTCAGCACCCCGTCGTAGTCGGCCCGGATGGTCAGGGAAAACCGCGATGGCCGTCGTCGTTGACGCACAATCAATCCCGGCCCCCGCTCAACCGCAGGTCCTGCACCTTCTTCTCGCCGTCGGCGAGCGTGATCTTCACCGAGGCCGCGACGAGCTGATCCAGAAAGCCCGGCTCGTTCCACTCGCCGTCGTCCACGTCGTTGAGCACCGAGAGGAGGTACTCTCCCGCCGGCAGGTTTCCGAAGATGAATCGGCCGCCGCTGTCGGGGCGGACGGCCCGGATCCGCCGCGAGTGGGGCACACGGAGAGCCGCATCGGCGGGGAAGGCCAGCACGAAGAGGTCGGACAAGGGCTCGCCGCCCGGCGCGCTGAGCGTTCCAGACAGTTCGGTGCGGCGATCGGAGAAGACGAGGATAACGCCGCGGATGGTCTCGCCCGGCGCCAGGTGGATCGGCGCGTCCAGCACGTCGCGGCCGTTCCAGATCGCCGATCGAAGCCACCACCCCGAGTCCGTGAGCGCGCTGCCCGAGGCGGTCAGCCGGTACGCGTCCGGCACGAGATCAGTAACCTCGAACGTCCCGTCGGCCCGGACGGCCGCCGGCTGCAGGAGACGCGCGTTCGTCGTCATCGCGCGGCCACGGCCCTGCGTGGGTGCGTCCCCGAGCGACTCCGCCTGCATGAGCACACGGAGGGTCGTAGGATCAACTGGCGGCGCCGTCGCGTCGGCGTCGAACACGACACGTCCGGATACCGTCATACCCGGCTGCAGCGTCAGCGTTCCGAGATCGATATCGGTGCCGGTGGCCGACATCGGCATCGAGTTCCACCAGAGCCGGCCGGACGCGGCACCGCCGCCCACTCTGGCCGGCGGCCCGACGTCGGCGCGCACGAGCAGCCGGTAATCCCCCGGCGAGATCCCGCCCAGCACGAACGTGCCATCCGGCCCTGAATTGGCGGTGACCGGCGCCGGGACGGTGCTCGCGAACAGCATCGGCGCCGTGCTGGTGGAAAGCTGAACGAAAGCGCGCGGGACCGGCGCACCGGATGGTCCCGCGACGCTGCCGCGAATCGTCGCGACCCCGACACGGTGAACCGCGAAATCCAGACCGCCGCTCTCCTCGCCGGACGCGAGGGCAATCGGCGTGGCGTCGGCGGCCACGGGTGTGCCGGGGAAGTAGATCGGCGCGGCGCTCACGCTCGTTCCCGGCGTCGTCAAGGTCGCGGCCGTGCTGGCAGCTCCCGACGGCGTCGGCACCGCGATGGGCCCACGCCCGCGGGCCGAGAGCGCGGCGAGGGTCGCGTCGACTTCGGCCTCCGACAGGGCGTTCTCCACCGACACGGGTATCTCTATGCCGCCGATCCGGCGAGCGCCGGCGCGGACGACGTAGGTGCCCGGCTCGAGACCAAAGATCCGGTACTCGCCGAGGTCGTTCGTCATTGCCTCATGGTTGTTGCTGAGCGTCAGCGCGGCGGGCGTCACTTCACGCGCAGGAATGGCCGCGACGGGCGTGTTGGCAACGGGAGCGCCCGTGACGTCGCTGAGCACGCCGGACAACACCGCACCGCGCCAGAGGCGTACGCGAAGATCGGCGATCTGCTGGCCCTCGGTAACCCGAATCGCGGTGCCCGCACGGCCCGGGCGCTTGGCGCCATACACGGACGTGATGAACCCGCCGCGCTCCGCCTTCAGCGTGAAGCGGCCCGCCGGCAGCCGCCGCAGCGTGAAGCGGCCCTCGTCGTCCGTGATCGCGCCGCGGCTCGGACGGAGACCCTCTCCGGTCAGTGTGACCACGGCACGGCGGACCGGCCGCGGCGGCCCCGCGTCATCCACCACGACACCGGAGATCGACGCCGTCCCGACCGTCGGCGGCCTGCCCGCGTCGCGGACCTGCGTCCGGACGACGTCTGACGGCCCGCTGCGCGGACTTGCGGCGACCGCCACGAGCAGCCATAGAAGCAGGAAGCTCATCGGACGACGACCTCCGAGACACGCAAATCCTGGGATCGTGCGTCACCGGTGGTGAGCGAGATTCGCGTCGCTGCCGGTACCGCAGCGGCAAGGAACTTCGGGTCCTGCCAGGCATCGCCCTGGCCCTGAGGGACGGCGACGACGTAGTAGTCGCCCTCGGAGATCGGCGAGAGCGCGTAGGCCCCGCTGGAACGGGCGCTGGTCGACTTGAGGCGATCCGGCGTCAGTCCGTAGTCGACCCATCGCTGGGGATCCACGGGAAACAGAATCACGGCGCCGGCGGCTGGCCGCCCGTCCCGATCCCGCACGACCCCCGACAGCGCCGCGCCTGCCTTGGTGACCGTGACGAGGACCTTGTCGTAGTCCTGGCCGAGCGAGCCGTCGAGGCCCGTGTCGGTCACATCGATGCCGTTCACGAGAACCGACTTGACCCGCCAGCCTCTGAAGGGCTGGAAGCGGACGAGATACCGGCCGTCCTGCAAGCCGCCGATCGAGAAGGCGTGTGTCTCGTCGTAAGCCGCCGTGTGGGTGTTGGGCACGCCGAGCGATGTGTCCGCGTTCGCAGGCTCGAGCATGATCAGGAAGCGCTGTGCCGGATCAGGCTGGTTGGAATCGTCGAAGACCACGCGCCCGCGTACGCTCGCGCTCCGCTGCAGCGCGAGCTCGAGGCCGGTGACGTTGGCATCGCCGACGCTCACGGGCATGCGCCCCCAGACCGTCGCGCCAGCCTCCGACCGCCACCACATGACGCCGGTCCCGGTCGCCTCGTAGACCATCGACAGGCCGAGCGCCGGGCCGTAGCCAACACTCCAGGCCAGGCGGCCCGCGGGTGAGCCGCCCGTGTCGGCCACGGCTGGCGAGGCCACCAGCGTGTAGGCGCCGGCCGGCACGTTCAGGAACGTGAAGCTGCCGTCGGCCTCGACCAGAGTCGTCCCCATCTCGGAGCCGAAACCAAGATGCTCGCTGCCGGGCGCCATGAGGCGGAGGAGCATGTTCGCGGCGCCTTCCACGCCGCGGGTCACGCGACCCGATACCGTCGCGGTGGGGACGGGCGCAAGCTGGAAGTCGACGTCGGCGCGCGAGGCTCCGACGTCGAGGTCGATGCCTTGTGCCTCGCTCAGGGTGCGCGCGTTCGGATAGAACGCCGGGGCGTAGGCGCGTTGGCGATCGCCGCCCGGCGGTGGTGGCGTCGCGAAGTTCGTCAGCACGAGACGGTGCCGGCCGTTCACGTCGACGCTGGCGCCGCGCGCGTCTGGCGGCGAGCCGGGAGGCGTGTACGGTCTTCTTGTCTCGAGGCCGCCGAGCGGAAGCGTGCGCGGGCCGTCGGCGACCCCAACCGGGACTGTCGCCTGCACGGACAGGACGGCGACGAAGTAGCGGCCGGGCTGGACCCGCGGGATCCGGTACACTCCGCGGTCATCGGTGGCGACCACGGCGCCTGGCACGAGCTGCTGGCGACCGGCCACCATACGGTGCGAGAAGATCCGCACGGCGGCGCCGACGAGAGCCTCGCCGCGCTCGTCGGTGACGCGCCCGCCGATTGCGCCGAGGCGAAACATCCGGATGTTCGCCTCGCGCATCCACTCTCCATCGGCGAGCGTGATCGAGAGGTCCTGATCATCGACGCGAATCAGGGCACCGGTGCTGGCGCCAGCAGGTCTCGCGTAGTCCCCGACCGCGTAGCTGGGATGGGTGGCGATCAGGGTGTACCGGGGCGCGGAGGGCAGGTTGACGAAGACGAACCGTCCGCGCGTGTCGGTCAGTACCGAAAGCCGGATCGCCAGCTCCTGACCCCCTGGCTCGACGCCAAAGAGGCTGACGCCGGCACCGGCGATCGGCCTGCCGGTGACGGCGTCGGAGACCACGCCGCTGATGGCGGCCGTGCCCGTGGCGGCGGCCTGCCGGCCCGCCGCCTCCTGTTGGCCGGCGGCAGGACCGGTCGCGAGTAGCGCGACCCCGAGAGCAGTCCCCAGTGCACGTCGCATCTCTCTTCTCCGCGGCAACTCATGTCGAGCGTTCGACGCCGTCGCCCACGGCATAGCCGCGATCGCCTCGCTGGAGGCGGATTGTCGTTCAAACCGCCTGGTCGGCGAGCAACCGATCGAGCGTCTGGTAGCTCTGCTCCATGCCGTCGGTCATGCCGGTCGCCACCGCGGCGTCGCGGGCCTCCTTCGATCCGAAATCGATCAGCGTGGTGACCGTCGTCACGCCGTCGTCCTCCGAAAAGGTGACCGTGACGATGGCGTCGTTTCCCGGATATCCGCCGCCGAGGGTGCCAGGGTCGTACGCCTCGGTGTGGACGAGCCGGGAGCCCTGCTGCACCTCCCGGAACGTGCCAGCAAACCCGAACTCGCTCCCGTCCTCGTCGTTCCGCCAGCGCCAATGGAATCGGCCGCCGACCCGCACGTCCATCTCGCACACCGGCATCGCCCACCCGGGCGGTCCAAGGAGCCAGCGCTGGACGAGCTGCGGTTCCGTGTACGCCCTGTACACCAGCCCCCGAGGCGCCCTGAACGATCGCGAGACCTTCACCTCGCGGTCGCTCGGCAGGGTGACCTGCGCTTTGTCGATTGTCATCGGCATGTGGCTCTCCTTCCTGTCGTTCATTGGTGGGGCTCCGTCCCACACTCCGGCTCGGTCGCTTGCGGGGACCCCTACGCCCCGCGCCGCTCCCTCGCAGGCGCGCCGTGCGCGCCTCAGCCGCGCTTGCACCGAGAATCTGGCACACATTCTGACCGTGCAAGCACGGCTATCGTCTCTTCCTCTGGCGCCCGCGCTTCGATGCGGAGCGTGAGCGCTGGAGCTCCATCAGGAGGTGGTCGAGACGCTCGAAGCTCGCCTCCCAGATGTCGCGATACTGCTCGAGCCAGGCACTGGCCTCCGCGAGGGGCCTTCCCTCGATGCGTCGAGGCCGCCGCTGCGCGTCCTGGCTGACGCTGATCAATCCCGCCCGCTCGAGCATCTTCAGGTGCTTGGAGATGGCGGGCTGGCTCATCGCGAACGGCGCCGCAAGGTCGGTCACCGACGCCTCGCCGAGCGCGAGGCGCGCCAGGATCGCCCGCCGTGTCGGATCGGCGAGCGCGAGGAACGTGGCGTCGAGGCGATTGGAAGCGACGTTTTCCATAGCCGAACAGTTTAATAACTAGATAGTTATATTATTGGCCGGTCGATGTCAAGAGGCTTCAATCCAGGCCTCATCATGCCGTGATCACGGGAGTCGATCGTCAGGCGCGGGTGGTCTATCTGCCGCCGCCATCGCCTGCAGCGCCTCGGCCAGGCGCGCACGCGCGTCGGCCGCGTCATCGTACGCGATCGTCA
>DATIEW010000713.1:0-10350 GCA_035455585.1 Vicinamibacterales bacterium
GGCCGACGGCCGGGGAAAGAAGTAGCGCACGCCAGGGCGGGCGGGCACACGGCCGTACGCGCGGCGGAGGTCGAGCGCGAGGGCGCGGGAGGAGAAGCTGTCGAGCGCGCCGCCGACGTCCGCGGCGTCCCGCGCCAGCCCTTGGACGAAGAACGCCTCGATCGATCCGGCGCGCTCGAGCATCTGCCGCAGGATCCAGAGCAGGGCGATGAGATCGACGCCGCGCGTCCACCGGTGCACGATCGCCCGGAGCGAGGGAGGCGCGCGCTCCGGCTCGAAGCGGCGCACGAACGCCGCCGGGCGCGCGCCCATCACACGCTGCAGCGATCCGATCGTGTTCAGCACGCTCGCCACACGGCCGAAAGCCATGGCCGCGGCGCAGAAGCCGGCCACCTCACGGTCCGCGGCATGGGCGTAGGGCCTGACGAGGTGCACCGGGTCGCTCGCCGATTCGTGGCGGTTGTAGGCCGAATAGAGGTTCTGCAGCAACGTCTGCAAGACGGTCTCATCAGTGGGGGTGCGGGGCATCATCGAACGTGGTGTCTGGAACCTGCACGGTGCTTAACAGCAAGCGGTGCCAACGCCCAACTGCCCACGCCCAACTCCCAAACACCCCGGAACTTGGGAGTTGGGCGTTGGGAGTTGGGAGTTGACATGCTCGCCTCGCTCTAGCAGACCGCCGAAAAAGCCTGGCCTGATGGACAATGGCCAATGGGCCATGGCGAAACAGGCGCATTCTGGCCCATGTCCCATCGCCCATTTGCCATTTTGGATGCGTTCTTCAGCATCCTGCTAGAACGCTGTTATTGCCTGCCCCGCGCGGCACATCGGACACTCGGCGACCGGATAGTTCTCCGGCGCGCGGTACTCGACGAGCGCGTAGTTGGGGACGCCGGCGTCGGCCATCGCCTCCATCCGATCGCAGATTTCAACCGTCGCGAGCGGCGTGCCGCCCGCCTCCCGCACCAGCTGGGCGCAACGCTGGAACGTCTTCCCCATGTTCCGGACGTCGTCGGCAAGGAGCACGCGGCGTCCCGCCATCTGGCGCGCGTAGAACTCCCGAAGTACGAAACCTCCCTCGGCGTGCGTGAACGGGGCGAAGCTGCACGGCGGATGCGTGAGGGCGCGGCGGCCATCGAGCAGTCCGGCCAGCGTGTGCGCCAGCAGCGCGCCGCCGGTGGCCGGCCCCGCGACGATTTCCGTCCGATCCAGCAGGTCGCCCGGGAGGATGTCGAGCAGATCCTGCGCGAGCTGCCAGATCGTGGACGGGTACCGCAGGAGCTGGTGCGGATTGAGGTAGACGCTCCCATGGTAGCCGTTTCCGTAGTCGAAGTGCCCTTCCTGCATCAGCACCTCGAACTCCTGCAGCTTCTTCAGCGCGCGCAGACGCAGATCGTCGCGATGACTCACCTGTCTCTCGTTCACCTGCCGGGGAAGCGCCCCGTCGGACGCGCGTGCCGGCTCATCGAGCATCTGGATTCTGGTAGACAATCCGCCCTCCAACGACGGTCGCGGCCACCCCCCCTCGAAGCTGCCAGGCATCGAAGGGGGTGTTCCTGGACTTCGACGCCAGCGCCGCCGCCCTGACCGTGACGGGCAGATCGGGCGCGAGGATCGTCAGGTCGGCCGGCTGGCCCTCCGCCAGCGAGCCGCCGGGCACGCCGATGATCCGGGCAGGGTTGACCGACAACAGTTCGACCATCCGGGCCAGCGTGATCCGCCCGGTGTGCACCAGACGATCGAAGACCAGCGGCACCGCCGTCTCGAGCCCGACGATCCCGAAGGGCGCGCGATCGAACTCCAGCATCTTCTCGTCGGCATGGTGCGGCGCGTGATCCGTCGCGATCGCGTCCACCGACCCGTCGCCGATCCCCTCGATCATCGCGTCCCGATCGGCCGCCTCCCTGAGGGGCGGGTTCATCTTCAGGTTCGTGTCGTACTTCACCGGCCCGTCCAGGGCGTCGTCGGTGAGCGTGAAATGGTGCGGGGCCACCTCGCAGGTGACGCGGACGCCGCGGTCCTTGCCCGCGCGAACGGCCCGCAGCGATTGCCGGGCGCTCATGTGGGCGATGTGGACGTGGGCGGAGGTCAGCTCGGCGAGGGAGATGTCGCGCTCGACCATGAGCGATTCGGCGACGGACGGAATGCCGGGCAGCCCGAGCGCCGAGGCATGGTAGCCCTCGTGCGCGACGCCGTCCCCCTTGAGCGACGGGTCCTCGCAGTGATCGATCACGGGCACCCGCAGCATCCCTGCGTACTCCAGGGCACGCCGCATCAGCAGCGCGGTCGCGACGGGCCGCCCGTCGTCGGAGAACGCGACGCAGCCGGCGGTCTTCTGCTCGCCCAGTTCCGCGAGCCGCTCCCCCTGCGAGCCGATCGATACGGCGCCGATCGGATACACGCGCGCGCGCCGGGCCTCGGCCGCCTTCTTGAGAATGAACTGCGTGATCCCCGCGTGATCGTTCACCGGCTCGGTGTTCGGCATGCAGGCCACGGCCGTAAAGCCGCCGGCCACCGCCGACGCAGTGCCGGAGGCCACCGTTTCCTTGTATTCCTGCCCCGGCTCGCGCAGGTGCACGTGGATGTCGATGAAGCCTGGCGCCACGATCCAGTCCCGCGCGATCTCCAGCACCTCCGCGCCGTCGACGGGCAGATCCCTGCCGACCCGCGCGATGGCGCCGTCCGCGATCAGCACGTCGAACGCCCCGTCGCCCGCCCCGGCCGGATCGACGACGCGCCCCCCCTTCAGCAGCAGCGCTGTCATGGCGGCCCCTCCTCTGCCATCTCGTCGCGGCCGGCCAGCAGGTACAGGACCGCCATGCGCACGGCGACGCCGTTCGACACCTGCTCCAGAATCACCGAGTACGGACCGTCGGCCACGTCGGAGTCGATCTCGACGCCGCGGTTCATGGGCCCGGGGTGCATGATGATGACGTTGCCGCTCGCGCGCCGCAGCCGCTCGGACGTCATGCCGAAGAGCGCGAAGTACTCGCGCACCGAGGGGAAGAAGTGGCCGTGCATGCGCTCGTGCTGGATCCGGAGCAGCATGACGACGTCCGCGCCCTCCACCGCCTCGTCCACGGAGGTCGTCGGATGGAGACCTAGCCGGTCGATCCCGGCCGGCATCAGCGTCGCGGGCCCACATCCCCACACTTCGGCGCCCATCGTCGTCAACAGCAATGCGTTGGACCGCAGCACGCGGCTGTGCAGCAGGTCGCCGACGATGGCGACCTTGAGGCCAGCGAGCCGGCCCTTGTGCTGCCGGATCGTGAACGCGTCGAGCAGCGCCTGCGTCGGGTGCTCGTGGGTGCCGTCGCCCGCGTTGATGATAGCCGACCGGCAGACACGCGACAGGAGGTGCGGCGCGCCGGACGAGGGGTGCCGCGTCACGATCATGTCCGGCGCCATCGCCTCGAGGTTGCGGACCGTGTCGACGAGCGTCTCCCCCTTGGTGACGCTGGAGGTGGCGGTGGCGATGCTGAGCGTGTCGGCGCTCAGGCGCTTCTCGGCGATCTCGAAGGACGTGCGGGTCCGGGTGCTCGGCTCGAAGAACAGGTTGACGACCGTCCGCCCGCGGAGGGTCGGGACTTTCTTGATCGGGCGGGTCCCGATCTCCTTCATCGCCTCGGCCGTATCGAGGATCAGGGTGATCTCGTCGGCTTCGAGCCCGGCGATGCCCAGCAGGTGGCGCGACCGCAGCCGCGAGGCCGCCGGCGCGCCGGTGTGGTCGGTCCTCTCCATCGTTCGCGCCGTCATGGCTCCTCCTCGATGACGACCTCGTCCGTACCGTCGACCTCGAGCAGGCGGACCTGCACGCTCTGCCGCAGCGAGGTCGGAAGGTTCTTGCCGACATAATCCGCCTTGATCGGCAGCTCGCGGTGGCCGCGATCGACCAGGACAATGAGCTGAATGGCGCGCGGCCGGCCGAAATCGATGAGCGCGTCGAGCGCGGCGCGGATCGTGCGGCCCGTGTAGAGCACGTCGTCGACGAGCAGGATCTTGCAGTCGTCGATCGAGAACGGAATCTCCGTGCGGCGGACGAGCGGCTGCGGCCCGACGGCGTGCCGCATCAGGTCGTCGCGGTAGAGCGTGATGTCGAGCGCACCGGTCGGCACGTCGTCGCCGTTGATCTCCTGCAGCGTACGGGCGAGGCGCCTTGCCAGCGGCACCCCGCGCGTGCGGATGCCGACGAGCGCAATGTCGTCGAGACCGCGGTTGCGCTCGAGGATCTCGTGCGCGATGCGCGTCAGCGCGCGCGACATCCGATCGGCATCCATCACCTGCGGCATGGACCGCTCCGGCTGGAGGCACGTACGTCGGGTTGTGCGGGATTCGGCTGCCGCGGCGGCAGCCGCGGCGCTGAGACGGGGGATGTCACCGGTTCACCTCTTGGCAGCCTCACAGGGCTGCTTTAAAGAGTCAGGGGATTATAGCATGCGATTCCGGGGTCCGGTTCCCGGATCTTGGACCCCGGATTAACGGTTGTAGGAGGGAATGACGGCGATCGGACGTTCGGCCGTGAACGCCCGGGTGAAGATGTCGGTTCGCGCGTAGCCGTCCATGTCGCGCCCGACCGGGAGACCGAGGAAGTAGAGCACTGTTGGCGTCACGTCGACGATCGAGCCGCGCTGGTACCGTCCGGGCTCGACGGTCGTCCCGTAGGCGAGCATGAAGCCGTCGGGGGCGCGTTCGTGGCTGCCGGTCGCCGCAAGGTCGCCCGCCAGCCGGCCGGCGATCTGCTTGATGGCGCTCTGACGCTCGATGCCGAAGCCGGAGACGACGAGGAGCAGATCGCCGGGATCGAGCGAATCCATGGCTGCGCCCGCCTCCGCGTCGATGTAGGCGTAGTAGCGATCGAGGACCTGGAGGCGGCGCCGACGCTCGGACTCGGGGGCGCGGCTCAGAACGCCGGGCTGCGCGTCTCCGCCATAGAGATGGCCGACGGTGTCGAGACCCTGATACCGGATCGCGGCGAGTCGGACCGGCGTCCGCGAACGGATTTCGCGCAGGGCCAGGCTGTAGCGGCGGTCGCGCAGGCCCGCGAGCGCCTCGGGCGGCGCATCAGCCGGCTGCGAACTGGCTGGCGCGATCGCCGGCGCGTCGTCGTCGATCGGTTGCGTGAACGCGCCGCGCGCCGCGGCGAGCGCGGCCGCGGGATAGGCCGCGCGCTCGTCGAGTTCCAGCACCGACCCGAGCAGCTCGTGGAAGCGATCGCTGACCATGAAGCCGTCCACCGGTTCGGCCGGGTAGGTCAGCGGCCAGCGGACGATGCCGACAGGGATGCCGGCATCGGTGAGAAGGCTCCAGAACGGACGCGCCCGCCACGCCGCCGAGGTTGCCGGCTCCGACCGCACGATCCCGAGCCGCACGAGTGCGTGCGAGAGGCAGTGGTCGGGCAGCAGATCGATCGCACGCGAGTCGAGGCGCGCGTAGTACCGCGCCCCCGATCGGACACCGTTCTTGTAGGGGTGCATTCCGGTCGCGACCGCGGCCCACACGGGGCCCGGCCCCGTCGGGCGGATGGTCGCCAGGTCGAGCGTGGCACCACCCTCGAGGAGGCGCGCGAAATGCGGGAGCCGTCCTTCCGCGACGCGCGGCCACAGAAACTCCAGCGAGGCTCCGTCGAGCAGCAGGAGCGTCACCGACGGCTCCGGGGCCACGGCGGGCGGGAGGCTCGGCCGCGTCCCGTGGGCCGGCGGAACGGCCGGCGGCGCCGGACCGCGGGCGGCGAGCGGCAGCGCGAGCGATCCGACGACGGCCAGGGCAAACAGCGAGGCGCCCACACGGCTGCCGCGCCGCCCGAAGGAATAGTGAGCCACCGCGATGACCAGCAACGCCGCGGCGGCAACCGTAGCGGAGGCCGCTCCGGCCCTCATGCGCCGCACCGCCGTCTCCCCGAGCGCCGGTTCGAATCCTCCGACGTTGAGCCACATCAGCAGCGCGGCCGACGCCGACAGCGCCGAGGCCAGCCACGCGAGGACGCGGACGCTCGCCCAGCCAGGCGACAGCGGTTCCATGCTGAAGAACTCGCGCGCGACGAGCAGCGCATAAATCACTACGGCCATGTGGATGCCGTAGAACAGGCCGAGCGTCACGAACCACCGCCACGTCGTGGCCGAGGCGAGCGGCACGTCCGGATTGAGGTGCAGTACGAGCACGGTGAGGTAGGCCGCGCCGAGCGCGCCGGCCAGCAGCGAGTTCGTGAGCATCCGGAGGAACCGCATGTCGCAAGTGTATACTTCGTCCATGCCTGCCGACATCGACGCCGCGGTGATCGCCAACGCGCGGCTGTCCGGCGAGTACAACGTGCTCTCGCTGGCTGCCCCGGAGATCGCCGCGCTCGCGCGTCCCGGGCAGTTCGTGATGGTCAGGCCCTCGCAGAGCACCGATCCGCTGCTGCGGCGGCCGTTCTCGATCTTCGAGATCGTCAGGCAGGCCGACGGGACACCCACCGGCATCACGCTGCTCAACAAGCAGGTCGGCGTGGGGACGCGGCTCCTGTACGAGGTGGAGCCCGGCGCGCGCGTCGCGTGCCTCGGACCGCTCGGCCGCCCCTTCGAGCCGGTGGATCAGCCGGCGCAGGCATGGATGGTGGCCGGCGGCGTCGGCCTGGCGCCGTTCGTCACGCTCGCCGAAACGCTCGTCGCACGCGGCACGGCGGCGCGACTGTTCTACGGCGCACGCCGGGCGGGCGAGCTGTTCCACGTGGACCTGTTCGAGCGGCTCGGCGTCGAGGTCGTGCTTTCGACGGAGGATGGGTCGCGCGGGTCGACGGGGTTCGTGACCTCACCGCTCGCCGCAGCACTTGCGGCGCTGGGGCCGGACGAGGAGGTCAAGCTGTTCGTCTGCGGGCCGACGCCGATGATGCGCGCCGCCGCCCGGCTCGCCGAGTCCAGCGGGCGCCCATGCGAAGTATCGCTCGAGCAGGTCATGGGCTGCGGGCTCGGCGGCTGCTACAGTTGCGTCGTGCTGGCACGCCGCGCCGACGCCCCCCCCGGCTTCGTGCGATCCTGCCTGGAGGGGCCGGTGTTCGACGCCCGCCGGATCGTCTGGGAGGCGTTGGTTCACTAGCATGGATCTCTCCGTCGTCATCGGCCCCCTCCGGCTTTCTAACCCCCTCATCGCCGCGAGCGGGTGCTTGGGCTACGGCGTCGAGTACGCCGATATCATCGACCTCTCGACGCTCGGCGGCGTGGCCGTCAAGGGGCTGTTCCTCGCCGCGCGCGAAGGCCATCCCCCTCCACGGATCGTCGAAACGCCGTCCGGCATGCTCAACGCCATCGGCCTCCAGGGCATCGGCGTGCACCGGTTCGTCCGCGAGAAGCTGCCCGAGCTCAGGGACCGGCGCGCGGTGGTCATCGTCAACATCTGCGGGACGACACTGGATGAGTACGTCGAGCTGGCGCGGATACTGTCGGACCACGACGGCGTCGCGGCGCTCGAGCTGAACATCTCCTGCCCGAACATCAAGGAAGGGGGAATCACGTTCGGGTGCAGCCTCACCGGCACGCACCAGGTCGTGAGCGCCGTGCGGAAGGTCACCTCGCTCCCCGTCATCCCGAAGCTGACGCCGAACGTCACCGACGTGGCGTCCTTCGCCCGCGCAGCGGAGGAGGCCGGCGCCGATGCCGTTTCGCTCGTCAACACGTTCCTCGCCATGGCCATCGACGTGGAAACGCGACGGCCGCGCCTGTCGAACATCGTCGGGGGACTGAGCGGGCCCGCAATACGGCCGATTGCGGTGAGGATGGTCTACGAGTGCCGGCAGGCGGTGCGGGTGCCGATCATCGGCATGGGAGGAATCGCCTCGGCCACGGACGTGCTCGAGTTCATGATCGCCGGCGCGTCCGCCGTCCAGGTCGGCACCGCCAACTTCGTGGACCCGTTCCTGTGGACGAAGTTACTCGACGGTTTGCATGAGTACATGCGCCGGCATGGCATCGACCGCCTCGCCGATCTGACCGGCACGCTGGACACGACCCACGAGCAGCAGGCCTGGATCAGCTCCTGACTTGCGTACGTGTCAACTCCCAATCTCCAACGCCCAACGCCCAACGCACCCACGGCGTTGCCCTGGGAACCTTGGGAGTTGGGAATTGGAAGTTGGCAGTTGACACGGCTCGCTTTTGAGCCTCTGCTGGAGCGGCGACCCCCTGTTGCGCCTATCGGGCCGTCACGACAAAATGGCCGCGCCGGTTCTCCTGCCAGCAGCTCTCGGATTCCTCCGTGCAGAAGGGCTGCTCTTCACCCTTGCTCACGATCGAGATGCGCGCGGCCGCTACGCCCAGGCTGATCATGTAGTCGCGCACGACCGCCGCGCGGCGCTCGCCGAGCGCCAGGTTGTACTCGTTGGTGCCCCTCGAGTCGGCGTGCCCTTCGACCGTCACCTGGCTGGCCGCGCGCTTCTTCATGAAGTCGACGTTCTTCTGGAGCGCGCTCCGGGCGGTGCCGTCCAGCTCCGCCGAGTCGAACTCGAAGAACACGTCCGTGAGGTAGCGCTTGGCGATCTCGCTGAACGGCATCTGCTGGTAGAGTTCCTCCTCGGTCGGAGGCGTCGGCTCGGGCGTCTTCGGCGGTGCCGGCGGCGGCGGCGGGGGTGCCGGCGTGGTCGCTGGCGCCTCCGGCGGCGGCGGCGCGGGGGCCGGCGTTTCGACCTCCTTCTTGCCGCACGCGGCAGCCATCACAGCGGCCGTCACGAGCAGCACCGCCGCACCAGATCTGAAACTGCGAATCATCACCGTGGTTCTCCTCGGATTACAATGAGGTTGCCGTCCGGCGGTCAGCGCCGGGCGTTTTTCGATCATTCCGCATGGATCGCCTGCTCGAGGCCACCGCGCGCGCCGAGCGTGAGCACTTCTGGTTCCGTGGACTCCGCCGCTTCGTGCGGCCGCTGCTCGAGGAAGCCGCCCGCGGCCGCACCGGCCTCGTGTCGCTCGACTGCGGCTGCGGCACCGGCAACAACCTGTCGCTGCTGCGCCGCTACGGCCGCGGCTTCGGCATCGACATCGCCTGGAGCGGGCTGACCTGCGCGCGCGATCGCGGTGAGCGCCAGGTGGCCAGAGCGTCGGTGGTCCACCTGCCGTTTCCACGCGAGCGGTTCGACCTGGTGACCTCCTTCGATGTCCTCTACGCGCTCGACGACGAGACGGAGCAGCAGGTGCTGGCCGAGATGTATCGAGTGCTGCGCCCCGGTGGCGGCCTCGTCGTGAACGTCGCCGCGCTCCCCTCGCTCAAGGGTAACCACTCGGTGCTCGGCGGCGAGGTGCGCCGCTTCCGACGCCGGGAGCTTCGCGATCATCTCGCCCGGGCAGGATTCGCGGTGCAGCGCATCACCTACACCAACTTCACGCTGCTGCCGATCGTCGCCGGCGTCCGCTTCGCGCAGCGCGCCTCCGGCCACCGCGAGTCCAACCTCGAGATATCCCTGCCACCCCGCCCCGTCAATGCCCTGCTCACGGCGGCGCTGGCCGTCGAGGCCGCCGCCCTGCGCGTCGCCGACATGCCGCTCGGCAGCTCGCTGCTCGCCCTCGCCCGGAAGCCCTGATCGCAGGGACGCGCACCCTGACAGCCAGTGGTGAAACTCCAGCTGCATTCGGCCGGCGAGGCATCCCCGCCGGCTGCGTTGCTCCTTCCTCAAATACTCCCGGTGTTCTCGGGCGTCGCGCCTTGCCGGGGGCGCCTCGCCCGCCCTCGGTGCCACGCTGGTGTTCACCACGGGCTGTTAACGCCCCTATCGGGCCAGACGGGCGGAAGCTTTAAGCTTCACGCTCAAAGGTTCAGCGTCTCACGTCCACATCAAATACGCGCAGGGCGAGGCGGCGGCGGTCGGCGGTGGCTTCGCGCTGGCCGGCCACGTACACCTGCTCGGCGTGGAGTGTGAGACGTCCGCCGGCCGCGTCCAGCACGCCGGCCGGAACGCTGACTTGCAGGTCGAAGTCCGCATCCAGGCGCCACTCGGCCAGATTCTGGCTGCCGGCCACCACGCGGACGTTCTGAGGAGTCCGGAAGTAGCGCATCGGCGATTCGCCGCGCAGACGGACGACCACATCGCCGCCTCCATGGTGAACCCGGAGCACCGCCCGCTCCCCCATCCACCGCCACGACCGGGCCGTCCGCGGGTTGTACTCCGGCTCGAACCACCCCTCGTCGTAGCCGAACTGGACGATCTGCGGGTCCTGCAGGTTGAACTGCTCGATGGCGATCGGTGGACTCGGACCTCCGCCCTCGACACTCGCGGCGACGGTCAGGCTGGCAAAGTCGCCCGGGCCTACGAGCGTCCCGGCCGGGAGCGGCGTGGAGCATAGGAAAAACCCGGGCTGCACGTCGGTCGCGACCACCGCGCGATCGTCA
>DATIEW010000714.1:0-2244 GCA_035455585.1 Vicinamibacterales bacterium
GCCGCACGCCCTCGACGCGCCACGCGGCCGCCTCCGCGAAGACCTTCTCGCCCTCGGTGTCCACACGGCCGGTCAGGTACACGGTCGATTCCACCACGTCCACGTCGACGCGCGTCACCGTGTCCGGACTCTTCTCGCGCAGCGTCTTCCACACCTCGCCCGTGAGCCGGGAGTCATGGGCAGCGTCCAACACCACCGCGCGCGCCACCCCACACCCGGCCGCGAGCAAGGCAGAGATGACAATCGCGACCGCGCGGGACGCCGCCATGACGTCCACGCGCGGGTGCAACGCCCAGGCCAGCGAATATGTGTCAGGCCGCTGCGGCGGGGCGCGTCGCGGTCTCTTCCTCGAGCCGGTGCTCGATCACGGACCAGTCGATGTTGCGGAAGAACGCCTCGATGTACTTCTTCTTCTCCGACGCCTTGTAGTCGCGCATGAACGCGTGCTCCCAGACGTCCATGACGAGCAGCGGCTTGAAGCCAGCGGGCACGCCGGCCTGATGGAGCGTGACCCAGTGATTGGTGAGCCGATCGGTGGCCGGGTCCTGGAAGAGGATGGCCCAGCCGATGCCCCGCATCTCGCCGACCGCCTGGAAGTCGGTCTGCCAGCGGTCGACGGAGCCGAAGGCGTCGCCCAGCGCGCGCGCGAGCCCGGATCCGGACGGCGGGCTCGGCTCCGACCGCGGCTCGAGGTTGCCGAAGTAGTACTCGTGGAGGATCATGCCGTTGTACTCGAAGCCGAGGTGTCGCGTCAGCTCCGCGAACGCGGGATCCGTGCCCGACGCCTTGCCGCGCCCGAGCATCTCGGCCAGCTGCTCGCTCAGCACGTTGACCTGCTTGACGTAGCCGGCATACAGGCCGAGGTGCTCCGTCACCTGGGCGTCCGAGATGCCGTCGAGTCCCTTCAGCTGATCGAACGACTGCTCGCGGTACGTCTTCGTCTTGGCCCGCGCCATGTCACTCTCCTTCCCGGTTGGGGGTCCACGGAGAGTGTGCAACGTGGCTGCCGCCGACCTGCGCGGATGGGGAATCGCGTACTTGCGGGCGTGTGGGGGGGGAAGCGGGCTAGTGCGTGGCCTTGCTGCCGACGCCGAGCAGCCGCCGGACCTCCTCGTCGAGCTGCCGGGTGAAGAACGGCTTGGGCAGGAACGCGTCCGCGCCGGCGGCGAGCGCCTCGTTGCGGGTGCCCTCGCCCCCGAAGCCCGAGATGGCGAGGATCTTCGTCGCCCTGGTCGTCGCATCGCCCTTCACGCGTCGGCAGACCTCGAACCCGTCGATCCTCGGCATGCGCAGGTCGAGCACGAGAAGGTCGGGGCGGAACGTGCCGACCTTCAGGAGCCCCTCGTAGCCGTTCTCGGCGGTGGCGATCTCCAGGCGCGAGTCCACCCGGAGCGTGTCGGTGATCACGCCCACGATGGCCGGCTCGTCGTCGACGACGAGGACGCGGCGCCGCCGCGCCCCCCCGCTGCCGAACCGGTACTCCGCGCGAAATCGCTCGAACTCGTCGGCCGGGATCCGGAAGTGCCCGCCCGGCGTCTTGATCGCGCGCAGCTTGCCTTGCCGGATCCACTTCTTCACCGCCACCAGCGAGACGTCGCACGCCTTTGCGGCGTCCCCCGTCGTGAGGAACCTGGCTTCACTGTCGGGCGGGCGTGGATCACTCTCCTGTTTCATTTGTTTCACTACATCAGACGGGAGGGCCATCCGTCAACGAAACAAGCATCGCCTGACCGATCTGTAACTAACTGGAAAATATGATGTTCCTTGCCAGGCGTTTGACATGGCGGGCCGTGCCCCCTAGAGTGGCGCGATGCGTCGTTGCCGTCCCGCGCTGATCCTTCTCACCGTCGTCGCGGCGATGTTGCTGGCGATCGCGCAAGTCGAGTACGACATCGCGGTCGTCGACATCGTCTGGCGCACGAGCGTGCTGTCCTGGGACAGCCCTTCGACCCAGGTCTTCGACGAGGTGGCGTCGCAGCCCATCTCGCCCGGCGATTCCGCCACGAGCGTGGAATCCCGTCCCGTCGACGCGTCGCAGCCGCTGCGCCTCACCGCCCAGGAGCCTTCGTCCTGGCCCGGACTGCCCGGGCCCGTCACGCGCGCCCCCCCTTCGGCCTAGCCCTCCTCGCCTGAGCTCGTCCTGGTCCGCGGTCTTTCGGGGCACGCGGCCGGGCACAACGCTGCTCGTCCGGCGGCCGCAGGCCGCCATGGGGGGACGCATGGGCTGGACGACCGAAGTGCTCC
>DATIEW010000715.1:0-7361 GCA_035455585.1 Vicinamibacterales bacterium
CCAACGAATCGGATCAGTCGGCGCCTGTGCGGGTCCAGCAGGTCAAGCCCGGCCGGGACCGCTGGTCCGGATCTCTCGGGGCCGTGTCAGGTCGTTGCCAAGTCGGCCTCGTCGGCGTGACCCCACAGCGGCCTCGCGAGGTAAGTGCCAGCCGATCGTCACGGACCCAATCAATCCTGAATCGACGTAGACATTTGCGTTTGTAATATGTAATTATATTACGAATGCCAACCCAGGATGAATCGCTTGGCGCCACGCTGATTGCCCAGCTGCGCGCCCGGGGTGTCGATGTCGAGGCGCTTTGCACTCCGCGGACGGACGGGAAGGGCGTCCGGGTCGCCTGCCTGGTAACCAGTCTGCGCGAGTCGATGGCGGAACTCGGCGCCTCGGTTCGCGATGAAGTCGTCATGGTCCGGGTCGACGGTGCGACCCGAGATGCCCTCGATGGCTGGGTGCGGACCGGCGCGGTCCGAAGCCGATCCGAAGCGGCCGCGCTCTTCATCCGCGAGGGGCTCAAGCTCCGCGAGTCCGAATTCGCCGAGCTCCGGGAGGCGGTGCGAAAGGTCGATCGGGCTGAGCGCGAGCTCCAACGGAAGGCGAAACGCCTTCTGGGAGCGGAGCCCGGTGAAGAGGGCGAGGAGGAGATGCGATGACGGCAAGAACTCTAGACGAGACGCTCAGACGCGACGGCTACACGGGCCTGCCGCTCACGACGACTGGCGTCGGACAACTGGCGACACGAGCGAAGGTCAACGGTATCGGCGCCTGGTTTCTCGTCGACACCGGGGCCTCGACCACAGTCATCGACCGCCGGAGCGCGGATCGGTTCGGCCTGCGAGCTTCGGGTGCGGACGAACAGGCCTTCGGGTGCGTCACGACGGATGCGCCGGGACAGGTGTCGTCCGCTCATCGCGCGGTCGTCAATCGGTTCGAGTTGGGTGGCTTGGTCCTGGAGGCGTTGAGCGTGCACCTGGTGGATCTGTGTCACGTCAACACCGCGCTCGCCAAGGCGGGTGCCGGGCCAATTGACGGCGTCCTCGGCGGTGACCTGATGGTCGCTCACGGCGCGGTGATTGCCTACCCGTCGCAAACGCTGCATCTCAAACCAGGTTCGGTGGACTCTGGCGGCGCTGTGGAGCACGGCGGGTCCGCCTGATCCTGGCCGGCCTGAGCGTCGCCGCGAGCTCGCTCGACGATTCGTTATTACGAGACCATCGGCGTGCTCGAGCCGAGCCAGCCCGAGCGTTGAGAACCTCAAGGCGCTTGTCGCGAAGTCGGGCAAAGCGTTCTCGGTGATCTTGCACCCCGGCGCCGGACACGGGTTGGAGGTTCGACTATGCTGCTCGGCGACTCAGAACTGCGGGTGACGGCGGACCTGTACTCGCACCTGCAGAAGCAGACGGCTGCCCGAGCGGTGCGGCGGATGGATGCCGGGCTCAACCGCTAGGGTGTCAACTTGGGTGTCAAACCGGAAGAACTGAATGGACGTTCAGCAGAATCGAGGGATTTGCTGCCCATGTACCCGGAATAGACCCTCACGAACTGGAGCCGGCGGTCGGACTTGAACCGACGACCTGCTGATTACGAATCAGCTGCTCTACCAACTGAGCTACGCCGGCATGGCGTGGAATCCACCGCACGGCCGGCCGGCCCGCGGCGGAAACACGGCATTGTACCACGCGGCCAGCCCGTCGACGCGCCCTCCCGTCGACCGCCGCCGCTCGCGGGCGGGTCGCAGATTGGTTACGCTACGAGCCGTGGTGACTACCCATCGGCTCGAAATCGACACGCGCGGGCAGGGCGACGCCCACGACCTCACCAGAGCGGTCGCAGACGCCGTCCGAAAGGCCGATTCAGCTTCCGGCATCGTCACGGTCTTCGTCGTCGGGTCGACGGCCTCGGTCACGACGATCGAGTTCGAGCCCGGAGCCGTGTCCGATCTGAACCGCCTCTTCGACACGCTGGCGCCGCGAGACGCCGACTACCGCCATCATCTGCGCTGGGGGGACGACAACGGATCGAGCCACGTCCGGGCAGCGCTGCTGGGGCCGTCGTTGACGGTCCCCTTCGTCAAAGGACGCCTGACGCTCGGCACCTGGCAGCAGATCATGCTCCTCGAATTCGATACGCGGCCAAGGAGGAGGGAGGTGGTGGTGCAGATAATCGAATGCTGAGGGCGGAGTGCTGAATGCTGAATGAGTGACTCTTCCGCCTGAAGGCGGAAGCTACTCGACGTGTTCCAGAACGGCGGCCGGCGGGGTGGCGGCGGCGACGAACGCGACCGACCCTGAGCCGGCGGGGCAGCGGGCGCGGTACGCGGACACCCAGCGCTCCGCGAGTGACGAGGCGCCGTCACCATCGGTGAGCGCCCAGGCGCTGCCGCCGAAGCCCGCGCCGAAGCTGCGGGCGGCAAACGCGCCGGCGTCGAGCGCGGTGCGCACGAGCGTCACGGTCTCCTCGGTCTGGTTGCCGAGCAGCCCTTCCGCGTCCTGCTGCGAGGCTCGAGCCAAGGCGGACACGGCGGCGACGTCCGCGTCGCTGAACGCGCGGACCGCCTCGAGAACGCGGCGATCCTCGGCGGCGAAGTGCTCGAGGCGCCGCAGAAGCGCTTCGGCAGACCAGCCCGGCACGGAAGAGCGTTCGACGATCGTGCGCAGGCGGTCGAACGCGCCACGATCCGAAGAGAGGAGAGCCGCCAGCGACGGCTGCGGCGCCTCCTCGTGGTTCCACAGCTCGACCAGGACCTGCGCGCCGTGCGCGAGCCGGTTGTACGCCTCGAGCGCCGATCCGGTCTTCTCGGCGGTCACACCGCTCGACGCGATCACGAACCGCCAGTCCGGGGGAACCGGCACGGTCTCGAGATGGCGCATCGGCACGAACGCGAACGCGGACATCGCCCCCGGCGTGCTGCACAGCATCGCGGCATGGTCCTCGCTGCCGCCGTGCGTGCCGACGCCGGCGTCGCCGCCGAGCGCGCCGAAGCTCAGCCCGTTCTCGATGCACGCGTAGTAGGCTGCCTCGTCCAACCGTCCGGAAACGTTGGCGGTCCATTCCGGCCGCGCGCGGATTCCCGCAAGCCTCACCAGCGTGGTTGCGATCCCGACGACGAGCGCGCTCGAGCTGCTCAGGCCGGAGGCGCGCGGCAGATTGCTGGCAAAGACGATGTCCGCCCCGAGGTCCGCGCCCGGGAAATTCCGGGCGAGGCGTTCGGCGGCGACCTCGACATAGCGGCGCCAGCCGCGGAACCTGGGGGACGCTTCCAGAGGATTCACGGTGACGCGCTCGCCGTCGGTCGCGTCGGCCACAGACATCAGCCCGTCGGTCCGGCGAGCTGCGACGAAGGCGAAACCGCGCGGAACGGCGGCCACGAGCGTGCGACCGCCCGCGTAGTCGGTGTGCGTTCCGAACACTTCGAGGCGTCCCGGGACCCACGCGACATGCTGCGGCGGATTGCCGATCAGCTCGCCAAACACGCGAGATACCGAATCGTAGAGCCCGATGATGGCGGCAGTTGCACCGGCATCAAGGCCCGCTCGCACCAGGCCGGGGGCAGCAGCTTCGCCGTTCACGGGCTCGGCACCACGCCCGCGAGCACTCGCGACACCTCGGCGGCATCGGCACGGCGCGACAGGTCCAAGACCGGTCCCCGCGCAGGAAGCGTGCGGAACCGCACGCCCCGCTGAACCGCGAGCGCCACCGCCTCCGGCAGCTCGAATTCTCCTCGCGCCGATCCCGGCACGTCACGGCATGCCGCGAAGATGCGCGAGTCGAAGCGCCAGCAGTTCATGCTGACCCGCGCGCGCTCGCCGGCCGCTTGCATCGCCTCGATCGGAGGCTTTTCGATCACGCGCGTCAGGTACCCGCGCTCGTCCGATTCGACCAGCGCGAACGCCCGCACGCGGTCGGGAGGAATGTTGCCGGACGCGACCAGATCACCGCGCTCGAACACGGGCAGTCCCGGCTCGTCGAGCGCCGCGAGATCGCGCAGCACCTCCACCGGATACAGGTTATCGCCGTTCATCGTCAGGAAAGCTTGATCTTCTGTCCAGAAACGCGCTGCGAGGACCGCGTCGGCCGTTCCGTGCGGCTCGTCCTGCACCACGAAAGTCAATTCGACACGCGAGGGTTGCGCTTGCTCCCGGTAATAGCGCCGGACCAGTTCGTGGTCGGGCGCGACGACGAGCGCCACGTCGCGGAGGCCGGCGTCGGCCAGCGCGCTCAGGACGTAATCGAGAAACGGGCGGCCGCCGATCGGCATCATCGCCTTGAACCCGGCGTCCGCCGCGCGCTGCTGCGCCCCCGTCAGGACTGCTTCGTGCTCGGCCACACGCATGCGCGTCCCGAGCCCGCGCGCGAGCACGACCGCACGCTTGGTGCTCACCGCCGGGAACCCCGTGCGACCCGCGGCGTGCTCCACATGCGGGAGAGCACGCGGGAGAGGCCCACGGCGCCTGCGACCGAGACGGCGATCGCGATGGACCCGGCCAGCGTGTGGCCGAGCAGCAGATGCCCGGCGCCGAACAGCGCGCCGTAGACGAGCGCGACACCTGAAATCCACCCGGAAAGCGCCTGAGACAGATCGTCCGCACCGGCATCAGCGTCGAACCCGGTGCGGCGCCACCCCGGGCCGGCAGGGCGCGCAATCGTGTAGAACCGCCGCAGGGTTTCACGCTCGGTCGGCTGCGTCAGGAAGGTCACCAGCACCCATACGGTCGTCGTCACCGCCACGGTCGCGAGCAGCGAGACGTGGCTCGCAATCGCGAAGCCGCGGCGCTGGGCGATGAAGAGCGCGGCGGCCAGCACGAACGAGCTGGCCATCGCCGCAATCTCGCTCCACGCGTTGATGCGCCACCAGTACCAGCGCAGGAGGTACAGGAGGCCTGTGCCGGCGCCCACCGACAGCAGCAGGTCGAAGCTGGCCCGGGCGGTCTCCAGCACGAGCGTGAACATTGCGGCCGCGATCATCAGCAGCCCGCTCGTCAACCGTCCGGCCAGCACGTAATGCGCTTCGTCCTCGAGCGGCCGGAGGAACCGCCGATACAGATCGTGGACCAGGTACGACGTGCCCCAGTTGAGGTGCGTGGAGATAGTGGACACGTAGGCCGAGAGCAGCCCCGCGACCATCAGCCCCAGGAGACCCGCGGGCAGGAACGTGAGCATCGCGGGGTAGGCCATGTCGTGGCCCAGGAGCCGGGCATCGACGTGCGGCAGCGCGCGCGCGATGTCGGCCACGGTCGGAAAGACGAGCATCGACGACAGCGCGACGACGATCCACGGCCACGGACGCAGCGCGTAGTGCGCGACGTTGAAGAGCAGCGTGCCGGACAGCGCGTCGCGCTCGCTGCGCGCCGCGAGCATCCGCTGGGCGATGTAGCTGCCACCCCCCGGCTCGGCACCGGGATACCACGTGGCCCACCACTGAACGGCCAGCGGCACCATGAAGATCGGCACGGCGACTTCCCAGTTGCCGAGGTCCGGCAACATTCGCGCCGCCGAGACGTCCACCCGCGCGACCAGGCCCTCGAGGCCGCCAACCTCCGGCCGGCGCACCGCGTACACGGCCGCGGCAACCGATCCCGTCATCGCGATGCCGAACTGGATGAAATCGGTGACCAGCACGCCCCACAACCCGGACGTCGCCGCAAACGCCACGTTGATGACGCTGCACACGACGAGCGTCTGGCCGATGGGCCAGCCGAGCAGCACGTTGGCGATCTTCGCGGCTGCGAGGTTGACCGACGCCATGATGACAACGTTGAAGACCAGCCCGAGATAGACGGCCCGGAACCCGCGGACCCACCGCGCCGGCGCGCCCGAGTAGCGCAATTCGTAGAACTCCAGATCGGTCAGCACGCCCAGACGCCGCCACAGCCGCGCGTAGAAGAACACCGTCGTCATGCCCGTGAGCAGGAACGCCCACCACACCCAGTTGGCGGCCACGCCCCCCTCACGCACCAGATTGGTGACCAGGTTGGGCGTGTCGGTGCTGAACGTCGTGGCAACCATGGACACGCCGATCAACCACCAGGGAGCCGCGCGCCCGGAGGTGAAGAACTCCGCCGTGTTGCGGCCGGCGCGGCGCGCCATCCACAGCGCGGGAATGAATGAGCCAACGATCGAAATGACGACGATGGCCCAATCAAGGGTGGTAAGGGACATGAAGTGCTGAATGCTGAATGCTGAATGTCGAAGGCTGGGTGATTGTCGAATGGTGAATGGATCTCTCAGTGCTTGTCAAAACCGCGTCAACTTCCAACCGCCAAATCCCAGCGTTCAAGGTGGCTGACGCCCGGCCTTGTTGGTGGAACCGATGCGTCTACCGTGCGTCGTGAGTACCTCACCGAGTTCCAGGAAAGCGGTCAATCTGATCTCCTTGGGCGTTGGGAGTTGGAGATTGGGAGTTGATCCGATTGCTTCTCACATGTGGACGATCGGGAGCGGGGGCGTCGTCTTCCAGCGCCCGCGGGTGAAGTCGGGGACGTCGATCGCGCGGCTGCGGCGGCCGGTGGATCTGACGCTCAGCTCAACGATCGCGCTGAGCGCCGCGGCGTCGTAGACGTCCATGTCGGTCGGCAGGCCCTCGCGCAGGCACTTGATGAGCCGGTAATCCTCGATATAGTCCATGCCGCCGTGGCCGGCGCCGCTGGCGGCCTCGGCCAGCTCCTTCCACAGCGGGTGCTCGAACTCCGCGAGCACGTCGGGGGCCGGCTGCCACTGGTGCTCTTTCCCCCGGCCCTCGATGTACACCCTGTTCGGATAGCCCTGGAACAGCCCTTTCGTGCCCTGCACCATGTGGATGCGGCTGTACGGCCGCGGCAGGTTCGTGCAGTGCGCGACGACAATCGTCCTGCCGCGCGCCGTCTTGATCAGGCTCACGTTGACGTCACCGAGCACGTAGCGCTCCTTCCGCTTCGGCGAATCCGCCGGCACGTGCTCGGCCGACCAGTCCTGCAGCCCGCGCGACGGTCCGCTCATCGACACCAGATAATCGAAGCGGTCGCCGCGATTGATGTCGAGGCAGTTCGCTATCGGACCGAGACCATGCGTCGGATAGAGGTTCCCATCCAGCTTCGTCGACCAGGCGCGGCGCCAGAGCCCTTCCCCTTCGTCGGCGAACTTGATGGCGCGCAGGTCGTGCAGATAGCCCCCCTCGGCGTGGAGGATCTCGCCGAAGGCGCCCTGCCGGACCATGTTGTAGACCATCATCTCCATGCGGTCGTAGTTGCAGTTCTCCATCATCACGCAGTGCTTCTTGTGCTTCTCGGCGGACTCGACCATCGCCCAGCAGTCGTCGACCGTCATCGCCGCCGGCACCTCGGTGGCGGTGTGTTTGCCGTTCTTCATCGCGGCCAGCATGATCG
>DATIEW010000716.1:0-3974 GCA_035455585.1 Vicinamibacterales bacterium
TCACCGGCACGTCGTACGAGAACGGCTTGACGACCCGCGTGACGCGGACGTATTTGCCGTCCGGGGACGCATCGATCGAACGGACCATGGCGGGCGCGCCGATCTTTTTGACGGTCCCCTTCTGAACGTCGATGAGCGCCACCTGTCCCGTCGCGTGCCACTCGAGCAACTCTTTCTCGTAGGTCGTCGTCATCAGGCTCGCGAACGTGCGCAGGCGGTTGCGGGCGTCGTCGGTGATCTTCACCGTCGGGCCCATCGGCGAGGATGGCGCGGGCGGCATCGCAGCACGGCCATCTGGAACGACGACCACCGCGATCTGCTTCCCATCGGCAGTGAACTCGAAGTTGGTGACCAGCGTCGCGAGCACCGGCGTCTTCGTCAGTTGACGCGCCTTGCCGTCGCTCACGCCGGCAATCCACATGTGGGTGGCATCGTCCGAATGCACGAAGAACGCGATGCTCGTGCTGTCGGGCGACCAGGTCGCGTTCGAGACCCTGGCGCCGGCGGGCAGCTGGATCTGGCGTTTCGTGCCGTCGGCCGCCGAGATGAGCTGGATCCCGACGTTGCTCCGGATCGTCAGCGAGCGCGCGCGGTTCGCCTTGTAGTCGACGAACACGCCGCCCAGCTCGTGGAACGGCTTTGAGAACGTCTTCATGAGCACGGGGCCGTCCCCGATCTCGTCGAGGAACCACTTCTTGTCGGCGCTGAGGTTGGAGAGCGACACGTTCAGGTGCCGTGGCGCGAGGACCGCGTCGGCCAGCTCGGGGGGCGGGCTGGTGTAGCTCTCCTGCTTCAGGACTTCATCGGCCCAGGAACTGCCCTGCGGCTGCTGGGCCCCCTGGCCCGCGATCCGAAGGGGAACCAGGAGCAGGAGAAGAACGGGCGCAGCGCGCAACAGGCGGTACGCGGTGTTCCCACGGTGGTCTTTCATAGACTCCTCCATTGATTCACCGGGGGGCTTCGCCCCGCCGGACCCCCCATCGCCGTCGCTCGCGGGGACCCCTGCGCCCCGCTCCGCTCCGGCGGGCGCGCCTGGCGGCGCGCTACTCACACCGGGGGGATTCCCACACCGGACCCCCCATCGCCGTCGCTTGCCCCTCGCCCAAGGCAAGAGACATGATCCGCTCACGCCTTATACGGGAGCCTGCGGGAAACTGCTTACCACCCCTTCAAGCGCTTTACGGATCTTCCGCCTGAAGGCGGAAGCTACCTGAGGACAGGGAAGATACACCAACGGCTTCAGATGCGGAAATCAGGTCCTGGACGAGATTAGACCGGCACAACACAGACCCGTAGGGACCGGTCCCGTAGCCTCCGCCTTCAGGCGGAAGAGAATCGGTGACCTCGGCTCAAACGACTTCGCTGGTCCCGAGCGGCCGGGCGGAATTGCCCTCCAGGCACGCCCGCGCCAGGCGTTCGAATTCGCCGACGGCGGCGTGCAGCTCGCCGAGCGGGATGTGCTCCTCGTCGGTGTGCGCCAGCAGGAACGACCCCGGCCCGAACAGCAGCGGCAGGCCCCAGCGATCGAGCAGCGGCACGTCGGTCGTGAACGGGAACACGGCGGTTTCGAAACCCGGAACGGTGTGCATGCGCACCGGGGGCACGCGCAACACCTCGTCGACGCTGACGATCGGCGCGAGCGGACGGAGCGCCTCGATCACGTGCTCGGCTGGTCCGACGGTGCGGAACAGCACCTCCGCCGCGGCGTGAGCCGGCACGACGTTGGGCGCGACGCCCCCCTCTATCAGGCCGACGGTGTAGAAGGTGGCGCCGAGCTCTGCGTCGACGGGAAGCGGCAGATCCCGGAGCCGCAGCAGCGCGTCGATCAGCTTCTCGATCGCCGACTCGCCGTGCTCGGGCGCTGCGGAATGCGCCGCCCTTCCCCGCGCGCTGAGGCGCACCCTAAGCACACCGCGCGTGGCGGACGCGAGGCGGCTGCCTGTCGGCTCGCCGTTGATCAGGAAGCGCGACCCCGGGAGGAGCGCGTTGGCCGCGGCGGCGCCGTCGCTGCCGCGCTCCTCTCCTGCCACGAACAGCAGGCCCACGCGCCGCTCGCCTGACTCGTGGAGCCGCTCGGCCGCCGCGATCTGCGCCGCGAGGATGCCCTTCGCGTCGCAGGCGCCGCGCCCGTACAGCCTGTCGTCGCGGACGGTGCTCGGAAAAAACGGCGGGACGCAGTCGAAGTGGGTCGAGAAGACGACCACGGGCTGCTCGACGGTCGCGAAGACGTTGCCGCACCCACGCGAAAGCAGCTGCTCGGTGATGCGGTACCCGCGCCTGCGCAGAAAATCGGCGACCCAGCGGCCGGCCTCTCCTTCGCGGCCCGTCGTCGAGTCGATGTCGATGAGCGCCCGCGCGATGGCGAGCGTGTCTACCGGATCCATTGTTCGAGCGCCGTGCGCGCGTCCGTCTTTTCGTCGCGGTACTTGACGATCACCGGCGTCGAGAGCGACAGCCCCCACCCGCGCCCCTGACGGCTCGTGACCGGCCTCGCGCCCGGGACGACCACCGCGGCTTCCGGAACGACGACCGGCTGGCCGGGCAGCGGCTCGATGATCCGCGAGTTCGGCAGGTCGTAGATTGGGGTCGAACCCGTCAGGATCGTGCCAGCCGCCAGCACCGCGCGTCGCTTCACGACGCACCCTTCGTACACTCCGCAGTTGCCCCCGACGAGCACATCGTCTTCGACGATGACGGGGAGCGCGCCGACGGGTTCGAGCACGCCGCCGATCTGCGCGGCGGCGCTGAGGTGAACGTGCCTGCCGATCTGCGCGCACGAGCCGACGAGCGCATGGGAGTCGACGAGCGAGCCTTCCCCGACCCAGGCGCCGATGTTGATGTACATCGGCGGCATACAGATGACGTTATGGCCCAGGTACGCGCCGTCGCGCACGCTCGACCCGCCGGGGACGATCCGGATGCCGCTCTCCGGATCGAGCCGCCGGAGCGGAAGCATGTCCTTGTCCGCGAAGGGCCACCGGCCGTGATCGGCAGAAACGTCGACCGTATCAGCATGTCTGAACCCCAGCAGGATGCCCTGCTTCACCCACGCGTTGACCCGCCACCCCGTGGGCGCCGAGAAGTCCGGTTCCGCGGCGCGGACGTGCCCTTCGGAGAGCGCGGCTCGCAGCCGCGTGAACGTCCAGCGCGCCGCCTCACGATCCGCGCGTTCGCCGGCGGCGTACAGCGATTCGACCTCCGCCTGGAGCGATGCCGTCACGAGGTCACCGGCGCGGGAGGCGACAGCGTCCCGGCGAGCACTTCCCGGATCTTCGCGCGCGACGCTTCGCGCGGGGGCACCATCGGAAGCCGGTAGATCTCCTCGAGCAGCCCGAGCGCCGCCATGGCGCTCTTCACGGGAATCGGGTTGGATTCGATGAAGTTCACCATCATCAGCGGCAGGAGCCGGGCGTGCAGCCGCCGCGCCGCCGCGAAGTCGTTCCGCTCGGCCAGCTCGACCATCATGCTCATCTCGGCCGGCACCTCGTTGGACGCCACCGAGATGATCCCGCGCCCCCCAACCGCCATCAGCGGCAGCGTCAGCGCATCGTCTCCCGAGAGCACGATGAACTCGGCGCCTACCGCGTTGCATATCTCGCACATCTGCACCACGTTGCCCGATGCCTCCTTGACCCCGACGATGCCGGGGATGCTGCTGAGGCGCAGGAGCGTTGCCGGGTCGACGTTGCAGCCGGTGCGGCCCGGCACGTTGTAGACCACGACCGGCAAGCCGACCTCTCCGGCGATGGCGGTGTAGTGCTGGACGAGGCCGTCGGGCGTGGGCTTGTTGTAGTAGGGCGTGACCGACAGAAGGCCCGCCGCCCCGGCCTGCTGCATCCGGCGTCCCGCGTCAACGACCTCCTTCGTGTTGTACCCGCCTGCTCCGGCGAGCACGGGTACCCGTCCCGCGGCCTCGGCCACCACCAGCTCGACGACCCGCATTCGCTCGGCGTGGGAGAGCGTGGGCGCCTCGC
>DATIEW010000717.1:0-5237 GCA_035455585.1 Vicinamibacterales bacterium
TAAATGTCGCCGGCCGTGTCCGGCGCGAGCTGGATGGCGATGAACGTGTCGGCGTCCGGTCCCGCCGATGCGGGCGACGTGTTGGCGTCGGCGTTGGCGACCGGGCGCGCCTCGCCGCTGCCGTCAGCCGATGCCCAGAACGGCAGGTTGTAGCGGCGGAAGAGCAGGCGTGAGCCATCCGACGACCAGAGGTTGGAAGTTGGTGCCGATCGCGGGCGCCACGATCGATGCGCGCGTGCCGCGCACGAGATCCACCGTCTCGACGACCGCACCGTCACGCTCGAGGCCGACGCGGCGTCCGTCCGGCGAGACGCGTGGATTGCCATAACTGCCCGGCGGCAGACTGAGCGGCAGCTCGGCGCCGTCGCGGCCGACCGACACCAGCCGCTTGCTGTCGAAGTTCGCGGGCACGAACGCGAGCGTTCCCGCCGGCGATCGGAATCGACTCGATGCGGTCGCCGCGAGGTCCAGCCGTCAGGCGCGAGAACAGGAGCATGCGCCCACCGGGGAGGGCCAGCGGATCGGCGTGCAGCACTTCTTCCTGGGCCGGATCGAGCGCGGTGACCTGTCGGGGATCGCCCCCCTCCGGCGACACGCCCCAGAGCGAGCCGCCGCGAACGAAGAACAGTAGTGCAGAGCGGATTATAGTTCTGCGTGCCCTGAGCCTCGCGTCGGGGCCTCGGCCGGCTATGGGGAGACGATCTGCAGGCCGGGGAAATACGTCCGATAGCGGCGGGCGTCGCGCGTGAGCAGCGTGAGGCCGCCGATCGTGGCGTGCGCGCCGATGTAGAAATCGGGCAGGGGCGAGCGGCGCTGGCCACCGCGGCGCCGATATCGCACGAACGATCGGCCGGCAAGGAAGGCCGACTCCCACGGCAGCGGCTGCCGCACATAGTAGTCCTCGGGCAGCGCCGCCTCGACGTCCTCGATCCGCTCGAAGCCCGCGGACACCTCCGCATAGATGACCGGATTGACCACGAGCGGTCCGACATCGGCGCGCGCCGCCAGCGCCGAGGCCGACCAGTCGAGCCACTCCGTATCCTCGGTCACGATGTCGAGGATGACGTTGCTGTCCACGAGCGTGGCGGGCACGTCACTCGCCTCGCGTGAGCGCCATGATCTCGTCCGTGCTCAGCCGGGGCCGCGCCGCACGCTTGCCCACTGCGCGCATGCGCGCGACGAGTGCCTCCCCCCGGCCCTGACGCTCGGCGCGACGAATCCGGACGCTGTCGCCGACCACGTCGAAGACGACGGCCGTGCCCGGCAGCAGGCCGAGCCGCTCGCGAATCTCCTGCGGAATGGTCACCTGTCCTTTACTGGTCAGGGTCACGGTATTACTCTTACAAGTAAGAATAATCATGACGGCCAGCCCTGTCAACCGTTCGCCGATGTCATCGGACTCTGGCTGCCGTCAGAAATGGTCGAAGAGTACGAAGGTCCAATCAAGTTTGGGACGACGCCGCCAATACCTGGCGTGTGTACGACCCGCGCCACGTATTCCGACTACCGTCAGTTCCAGACTGACGTGCGCACAAAGTAATGGACGGAGCCGAGTAGACTACCGCCCGGCGCCGACCAGGCGAACGAGCCGGAGTCGCATTCTCGTCCGAGATGCGGTTTTCGAGTTTCTTCCTGGGGTTCGGCTGGATCCTGGCGGTGACTGCCGGAGGCCTGTTGCCCACGCCGTGGCGCTGGCACCGACGGTTCGGGGAATGGGCGGTCCCGCTGGCGATCCGATACAGGAAGGTGTTCGCGCTGAGCTCCCTCGCGCTCGGTGCGTTCATTCTGTACGCGATATTCGCCGCTTTCTGATCGCGATACGTCCCGCGTCTTGCTTCCGCGTGACCGCTCCGGAAAACTGGTAGAGTCTCCGAGTGCGCGCCGGCGATCGATTCCTGCACTACCGCCTCGTCGAGCCGATCGGCGAGGGGGGCATGGGCGTCGTGTGGAAGGCCGTGGACACCTCGCTCGGTCGCGAGGTGGCAATAAAGCTGCTCCCGCCGAGCGCCGCCGAGGACGCAGAGAGGGTGGCGCGCTTCGAGCAGGAGGCGCGGCTTCTCGCCACGCTGAACCACGCCGGGATCGCCGCGATCTACGGGCTGCACGCCGTCGACGCGGGGCGCTTCCTGGCTATGGAGCTCGTCCCGGGCGAAGACCTCGCGACGCGCTTCGCGCGGGGCCGCATCGGTCTCAAGGACGCGATCGACATCGCGCGGCAGCTGTGCGACGCGATCGCCGTTGCGCACGCGGCGGGCGTGGTGCATCGCGACCTCAAGCCGGCCAACGTGATGCTGACCCCCGAGGGCAAGGTCAAGGTGCTCGACTTCGGCCTGGCCAAGCTGGTGGCCGCCGCGGACGCGACGTCGAGCCCGAACGCGTCGCTCTCGCCGACGCTGACCTCGGCGGGCACGCGCGCGGGGGTGATCCTCGGTACCGCCGCCTACATGAGCCCCGAGCAGGCGCGCGGTCGGACCGTGGACAAGCGTACGGACATCTGGGCCTTCGGTTGCCTGCTGTTCGAGATGCTCACCTCGGCCAAGGCCTTCTCCGGGCCGACCGTGACGGACATCCTGGCCGCGATCATTCGCGCCGAGCCCGACCTGAATCGCCTGCCGCCGGGCACACCCTCCGCCGTGCGCCGACTGCTGCGGCGCTGCCTGACCAAGGAGCAGGAAAGACGCCTGCACGACATCGCCGATGCCCGGCTCGAGCTGGACGAGGCTCTCGACGAGCTCGAGCGCGGCCCCTCCCCCGCTTCCGCGTCCCTGCCTTCCTCCCGCATCAGCCGTCGCGAGCTCGCGGCGTGGGCGCTCGTCGCGGTTCTCGCGCTCGGTGTGACGTGGGCACTCATGGTGCGGCGGGGCGAGACTCCGCACCGTACCGATCCGGTGCAATTCTCGCTGGACGCGCAGGGCCTGGTCTACGGGCTGTCCGAGGAGACAGACCTCGTGCGCGACAGCTACGGCGTCGTTGCCGTGTCCCCCGACGGCAGCCGCATCGCCTTCATCGCGGCGGACGCCGACGCCGCCCGCGTGTGGGTGCACCGCTTCGACGCCGTCGACTCCACTCCGCTTCCCGGCACCGAGGGTGCCGACCAGCTGTTCTGGTCCGCCGACGGCAGCCGCATCGCGTTCCATCGGCCCGGCGGCGTGTTCGCCGTCTCGGCCGACGGTGGTCCGGTGTCGCGCGTCACCGGGAACCTGGAGCAGGCATCCGAGGGCGGGACGTGGAACGCGCGGGGCGACGTGCTGGTCGGCACGGCCGACGGGGTTCTGCGCGTCGACGCCGCGGGGGGCACGCCCACGCCGGTCGCCCCGATCGAGGAGTTCGGCTTCTGGCCGGCCTTCCTGCCGGACGGGGATCACTTCCTGTACGAGACCGAGATCCGGCCCGGCGCGGGGCGCGGGGCGAGCAACCTGGGCATCCACGTCCGCTCGCTCTCGGACCCCTCGCTGCGCCGGCTGCTCCTCCCCGTCCCGTCACGGGTGATCTACGCGGACGGCTATCTGCTCTACGTCAGCGAGAGCACCCTGATGGCGCGCCCCTTCGATCCGCGCGCCCTCGAGTTCCGGGGCGAGCCGGTCGTGCTGGCCGACGGGCTGGACTACTTCCGCTCTCACGGCGGTGCAACGTTCTCGGTGGGCGGCAACCGGCTCGTGTACATGCGGCCCGGTCCGTCGAGCCGCCATCGCTGGCTCGCGCGGGACGGTAGCGACCTCGGTGCGCTGGGCGAGCCCGCGCGCTACGCGCGAAGCACGAAGATCTCGCCCGACGGCACGCGCGCCATCGGTGCGGTGCGCTCGGAGCGTTTCGGGACGCTCGACCTCGTCCAGTTCGACCTCACGCGCGGGACGTCGCAACGGGTCACCACCGACGAGAATTGGGAGGCCGAGCCGTACTGGTCCCGCCAGGGAGATCGCATCGCTTATTCCGCCGACCCGAACGGTCCACCGGACATCTACATGCTGGATCTCGCCACAGGCGCCACGCGGCGGCTCTTCGCGGCCCCCGGCATCTACGAGACCTTCGCCTGGGCGCCGAACGACGAGATCCTGTTCATGGAGGCCGGCAGCGGGCAGTTGCTCTCCCTCGCCCCGTCCGAGGCGGTCGAGGAAGCCCGCCCGAAAGTGGTGGCGACGCTGCGCGGCGCCCGCGAGATCGCACTCTCGCCCGATCGCCGCTTGATCGCCTACGCCGCGGTCGAGGACGAGCGAGCCGAGATCGTCGTGCAGCCGTTCGGTCGCGAGGGCGCTCCGATCCGCCTGTCCGAAAGCGGCGGCCGGCATCCGCGCTGGCGCGGCGACGGCCGCGAGCTCTACTTCCAGAACGGCAACGAGGTCTTCGCCGTGAGCGTGAACGCCGCGCGCGCCGTCGAGGCCGGCCGACCCCGTCGCCTGTTCCAAAGCGAGCGACCCTTCGCCCTGCAGGACGTCACCGCCGACGGCCAGCGCTTCCTCGTTTTGGTCCACACCGAGCGCAGCGACGCGCCTCCCATCCAGGTGATGCTCGACTGGAAGGCGTTCCTGGCCGCGCACCGGAAGTAGGCGGGCGGGTGCGAGATCGAGAGCCTCGGTGACCGGCAGGGGTGCCGCGCCGGAGGATCTGCTGGAGGTCCTCGCCGTCGACGAGCTCCATGGCGATGAACCGCGTGGCCTCGTACCGGTGCACGGAGTGGATCGCGGCGATGTTCGGGTGATTGAGCGCCGCGAGCAGCCGCGCCTCCCGCTCGAACCGCGCCAACCGGTCCGCATCTGCCGCGATCGTCTCCGGGAGCACTCGGAGCGGTCTCCGGCTATTTCGGGCAGAAGAGGATTACACTCCGTTAAGGCTGTCCGACCTTGGCTTCAGCGGCGACGATCTGCCTCGTGGGAACCGCGTTCGGCCTGTCCGTTGGCCTCCCGCTCGTCCTGTCGCGGCGCGCCGCTCCGACGGCGGACCGGCTGTTCGGCGCCCTGGCCACCACGGCCGCGCTGACGCTGGCTCTGATCGCGGCCGAGCGCTCTGGCCTGACGGCGAGCGTGCCCGCGCTCGACCGGCTCGACTTCGTGCTGGCGCTCATCGCCGGTCCGCTCCTCTATCTCTACGCCCGCACGGTGGCCCGGCCGGAGAGGACCCTGCAGCAAAGCGACCTCGTTCATGGCCTGCCCGCCCTGGCCCTGCTCGGCGCGCTCGGCGCATGGTCGTCGGCACTGGTCGCCTGGAAGCCGCCGTTCCCGGCGGTGCTCGTGATCCAGATG